>DAOVYR010000067.1 GCA_030635525.1 Candidatus Nanohalarchaeota archaeon
CAATTACTAATTATCACTAAATTTAACAAAATTAGTAGTTTTTAGTAACATTTATATATCTGTCTCAACCATAAATACTCCATGAAGCTACCCACAAATCCTCCCCCGATAGATGAAATTCTAAAAAATGAAAGCAACAAAAAAGAATTATCAGAATATCTCAAAAGACAGGACATCCTGGACTTCGCAAGCAAAATAAATGACCGCTACCTCTATTGGGACGAATTCAGATATCGGCCTCATCCAAAAAAAACAAAACCCGAACTACTCTGGGCGCTCATAAAATTCACAAGAAACTACGGCATAACCCCCCTAAAAATCAGCAGCATCAAAAACTTCACATTCAAATACAATGTCACAAAAACGACGTCACACAAACTGCATGAATTCGACATGAACTTAGGCACCTCTCCTGCCATCCTAATACCCTGCGAAAACAAAGAAAAGTACCTCATAAACTCAATAATGGAAGAATCCATTGCATCCAGCCAGCTGGAAGGTGCATCGACCACAAGAAAAGTCGCAAAAGAAATGCTAAGAACCTCGCGAAAGCCCCGCAACAAATCAGAAAAAATGATACTCAACAACTATCTCACAAACAAAAAAATCCTGAATTTAAAAACCAAAAAATTAACTCCTGAAATGATAATGGACATCCATGCAGGCATGAGCAAAGAAACATTAGACGATAGCGACATGGAAGGCAAATACCGCAGGGCAAACGACATACACGTAATAGACAACGCAACGAACGAGATATGTTATACTCCACCCGATTTTAAATTACTCCCACAGCTGATCAATGACTTCTGCGAATATGCCAACAATGATAATGTCTCCACACATCCAATAATAAAAGCATCCATACTCCATTTTCTGATAGGCTACATTCACCCATTTGTAGACGGCAACGGAAGAACTGCCAGAGCAATCTCTTTTTGGTACCTGCTATCGCAGGATTATTGGTTATTTGAATACCTATCTATATCAAGAATCATTATCAAGTCCCCCGCACAGTACGCAAAAGCATATCTTTACACAGAAAAAGACGAGAACGATTTAACATATTTCATAAATTATCATGTAAAAACAATTGATTCAGCATTCAAAGACCTGAAACTCTACATTGACAATCAGATAAAAGAAAAAGAAAAAACCTATGAATTATTAAAAATAGATGGCATAAACAACAGGCAACTCTACCTGCTCCGTCTGTTTACCGAAAACCCAAACAAAATCATGACAATAAATGAACTGCAAAATACATTCAACGTAGTATATCAGACCGCACGAACCGATTTACTTGATATGGTAAACTTAGGATTTTTAGACAAAAAAACCCTTGGAAAAAAGAAACTATTATTTCTCCGCTCAGAAGACTTCGAAAAAATCATCAATACCCACAGGAACAAAAAACAAGCCATCTATTGACACAATCAACAAAACCCAATATGCCTATTTTCATTCCAAATGACAGATATTCTCAAAAAAGTGTCATTCTAAATGAAAACCTTTATAAAGGAAGAGCACCAAATATTCACTCATGGATTCACGCATACTAAAAGAGATAATCTTGCAGCAAAAAAAAGAATTCGAAAAAAAAGAAGACTTTGTAAGAAGAGACATACTGGACAAAATAGAGAATTACATCAAACTGCCGCATGCAATCGTAATTTCCGGGATGCGCCGCTCAGGAAAAAGCACACTGCTCAAAGAAATAAAAACCGGCTTCTACAAAGACAAAACAATATATTACTTTAATTTTGAAGACGAACACCTCATAAATTTCACAGTAGAAGACTTCAACCTGCTCTATGAGGCCTTTGTTGAACTTTTCGGAAAACACAAAACATTTTTCTTTGACGAGATACAGAACATAAAAGGATGGGAGCTATTCGTAAGAAGAATGTATGACCGGGGCTTCAAATTCATACTGACCGGCTCAAACTCATCAATGCTAAGCAGGGAATTAGGAAGTAGGCTCACCGGCAGATACATAAGCATTGAACTTTACCCATTTTCATTCAAAGAATTCATTTCATTTAAAGAGATCGTGATACCCGACCACATTCTGACCGAAGAGCGGGCATTAATTAAAAGTGCATTTAACGATTACCTCAAAAACGGCGGGATTCCCGAATACCTTATCTACAACAACAATGAACTTCTAAAGACACTATATGAAAACATCCTGTATAGAGACATCCTTGTAAGATATGGCCTCAATGACGAGAAATCACTAAAGGAACTGGCACATTACATATTCTCAAATTACGCGACAGAAATAAGCTACAACAAACTAAAAGCAATGCTGAATGTAGGAAGCCTGAACACCGTCAAGAACTATATTCACTATTTGGAAAACTCATACCTTGTATTCACCGTACCTAAATACGAATATTCACTAAAAAAACAGATATACTCCCGTAAAAAAATATATGTTATTGATAATTCCCTGATCAATTTAATCTCCTTTGGAGTTTCACAAAACACAGGAAATATATTAGAAAACCTTGTGTTCATTGAACTGAAAAGAAGAAATAATAATATTTATTATCACAAAGATAAGTACGAGTGTGATTTTATCATAACAGAAAACAAAACCGTCTTGACCGCCATTCAGGTAACTCTGAATTTAAAAAACAATAAAGAAAGAGAATACAGGGGATTACTGGAAGCATTAGATAAATACAAATTAGATACCGGGCTAATATTAACAGAAAACGAAGAATATGAAGAAATAGTACAAAATAAAAAAATCATAATAAAGCCAATATGGAAATGGCTATTGGACCTCTAACATTCACAAAAATTCCATATCCCCTACTTCTTCCGATACTTCTTAACATAATCCCCTGCAAGCACAGCCACCGTATCCTTCAGCCCGAGCCCAAGCGCAATACCGACCCCCAGCCCCACAGACGCGAGAATAACAAGCACAATCGCACTGATAAGAAACGTATCAATATTGATGATTGAAAGAGACATCACAAACCCGACAAACATAACAAGGAAAAACAGTCCCTGCCCGATGATGCTCGAATGAATCTCCTTATCCCCGAAAACATCCTCCTTAACATATATTCCGATAACATAAGACAAAAGCAGCACAATCCCTGCCGCAACAATCGTAGGCACAAACCCGATAACATTCTGAAGTTGAACCGCGACAGACTCAAGGCGCCCCATCTGGCATACCGCCACATGAATCACAATCAGGATCAGATACCACTTGACAAGCGTCCCTGCAACAGAACTCACCCTCAGCGGAATCTTGCCCTTATCCCTGACATATCGATCCACCTTAAGCCCCACAAGAGCCCTTCTGGAAACATATCCACTAACAACAGCAACAAAATACCCCACAACCAGTATAACAAATGCATAGAACACATCCATAGAATTACTTACCACAACATCCCTGATTCCATCAACAAACATATTAACTGCATCTGCCATCCAATCACCCCATCATAACAATAATTGACTCTATGATTTCTGGTATATATATATACTAAGCAATTTATATCTTTACCACAATAAACATGCAAATCTATAAATACAATTAAGACTTATTTATCTCTTGTAAAACTTCACACATCCTTTCAGGTTTGAACTAACACAGCGTGTTTCCATGAAAAAATCCTTTATACCGGCATTCACAGCACTCATATTGCTTCTTCTAACCCTTTCATCCCCTGCACATTCTGTCTACGGTCCGCAGGCGCACTTAACCGAAACCATAACCGCCTCATACGACACAACCGGTCTTGACGGCGCAAGCGGCACACCTGCGACTCTGGCCCGCACAGGCTACATCGAAGTATCGGTCCCCAACACCGACGACGTCCTCCAGTACATCCGCCTCAACCTCTCATCCAACGCAGAAACAAACACAAACATCGAAAAATGGAACAGCAACCTCACCGCATACCGTGACTATGCCCTCTCCAACCCAACCCTTCAGGACCGCACCCGCATGTACCTAAACACAACCATAGGCAACCAACAGCTGACCTACACCCCGGCGTACAACTGGGCGCCGCCAATCAACCTCTCCATGACTGTAGTCAACACGCAGGCTGGAAATGACCTCTACTCGATAAACCACACAGAAACCTCCATAAACACAATGTTCTTCAACTTCACAATAAGAAACGACGCGCAAGCAGGCAACAAAAACTACGCAGGCGCAAACGTCACAGTAACAATAAGATTCAACAAAAGCTCATCAACCCAGTCATCCGCAAGCATAGACCACACAACCCTCCAGTACACAGCAGGCACAGCAACCCTATCTGACAGCGGCGGCGGCGCAGACAACGACACAATCCTCTGGCAGGGTCCCCTAAGCGCAGCACAGGAACTATACGTCACATTCAACGCCACAATACAGGGCAGCGTAAACTATCAGGGCAAAACAAACAACCTTAACGGCGAAACATCAGATGTAGGCACCCGCGCAGAATACACAAACAACACCCATGTAATATCAGAGATAACATTCACGCACCTGTTTACAAGAGGTCCCGTAAGAGAAGGCGTTGACCTGACAAGAGGCAATCCTTGGCGCGTAAAAACCTTCATAAGAAACATGGCAAACGCATCAGTCGCAGCCAGTGAGCACAACCTGACATACAACATCACCTCATGGCGCGTCTACAACGTAACAGCCGCAACCGGCGAGATATCAAGCCTTAAGGACAGCAACGACAACCTGAACCATGTCCTGGGCATCGACCAGCAATACACAATACCAGACTTCATACTAACAACCGACGCAAAACCCTACATTGCCCCATACTTCGACTGGCATGTCCTTTGGAACGACACAGACCCATACATATACAGCGGCACAGTCAACATCACAATGCAATTACCTATTCTCTATGAGATAGACCTCGTCGCCACAAAAGAAACCTCAGACGAATTCACCCCGCAAATAGTTGGCTCAACACTTCTAAGATACAACGTAACAGCCATGCACACCGGTGCAGCAAGCAGCGAAGTAGAATCAGGCAAAATCCAGATATACTCAAGTATACCAAACAAAGACACAACCAACAGCGGCTACGCAAACCTGACAATCGGCGAAAGCACATACAAAGTCTACTACATAAACGCAAGCGGCACATACGAGCTAGACACATCAGACCCGGACCTCTCAATAACAATAACCCAGTCAACACAGACATCAAACGGCTCAATCGTCCTTGACATAACAGACCTTTCACAAGTCGACAGGGTTGTGGGTGGCGATGTAGGCCTCAACTTGACACCGACAGACCGCATCACACTGTATTACGAGCTGGATGCATACGAAAACAGCACAGGTAGCGGTGTATCCGGCATAGACGACGGGGAATGGTACCACTTTGACGGCAACCAGACCCTCTGGACCCAGTCCGGCACATACATAACAGTCCAAAATTCCGACTTGAGGATCGCGTCCCTAAACAGCCTGAGTGCCTGGAAACAGCTCATCAGCTATGATCCTGCAAACCCCGAACTCGTAAACGTCACAATAAGTCTCACTGTGATAGGAGAAATTAACAACATAAAATTTGCCGACTACGTACCGACAGGCATCACAAACACAACCGCCGTCACACTCACCCTTGACGGCAGTCCATGGAACGAAAACATTCATTACAACCGGACAAACCTCGGCACAACCCTTACAAGCGACGGTATGAACGTCACAGTCTGGGAATACACAAACGTGACCCCGAGTAGTGCCGGATGGAACTTCACAGACAATAATCTATTGCTCACATACATTATGAACATTTCATCTGCAGGAGTCTACGTCCTGCCCGTGCAGATTGCAGCATTCGACCCTGCCGTAAACCAGGGAATATCCTTGACGAGATACGGCGCAATAAGAATCATCGTACCGGAAAAACAACTGCCTCTGATAATCAGCGAGGACGAAGAACTGACATTAGCAAAAACAATCTTCGTTGGAAAGCCGCCAGTCTTCAGAAAATCAGTCACAATATACAATCCGAACAGCCGTCCGACAAAGTCCCAATTTCGGACCGAAATATTCAAAGATGCCGTATCAACATACGTTACATACTATAATCTCTATGGTGAAAGCCTCAAAGAATCACCCCTGGTGGACAGAGTTGACAGCCGCATGTATGCTTACTGGGAAACCACGATAAATCCTCACGA
>DAOVYR010000100.1 GCA_030635525.1 Candidatus Nanohalarchaeota archaeon
GTACCAATCAAAGTCACAAAACAAAACATAAGCGAAATAAAAGCACATATAAAAAACGGTCCCGACGTACACCCCGGCGCAAACTACGTGACACGCCCCGACGGCATCCGAAAAAGAATCATCAACGAAAACAAAGAATCAGTTCTTGAAGAACTCACACAAGGGTACATCGTAGAACGGCACCTCATAGACGGCGACGTCGTCCTCTTCAACAGGCAGCCTTCACTCCACCGCATGTCCGTAATGGCACACTACGCAAAGATAATGCCCCACAAGACATTCAGGCTAAACCTCTGCGTATGCAAACCCTACAACGCAGACTTCGACGGCGACGAAATGAACCTCCACGTCCCCCAGACCGCCGAAGCAAGATCAGAAGCAGAACAACTCATGCTAGTTGAACAGAACATCAAATCGCCTCGCTTCGGAGGCCCCATTATAGGCTGCGACCAGGACTACATCTCCGGCGCATACCTCCTGACAAGAATCGGGACAGAATTCACAAAACAAGAAACAGCACAGATAATATCCAACTCAGACATAACCGCAGACCTCAAAAAAGACACATACACAGGCAAAGAACTATTCAGCTTTGCTATGCCCAAAGGCATAAATCTGGAATACAAAGCCAACACATGCCGCAAATGTGAAACATGCAAAAAAGCACAATGCGAAAACGACGCATACGTAATCATAGAAAACGGCGAACTCAAAAAAGGTGTCATCGACAGCAACGGCATCGCAGCCTTCAAAGGAAAAGTAATCGACATCATCGACATGGAAAAAGGACACACAGAAGCAAGAATATTCATAGACAGCATAACAAAAATCATATCCCACACAATGATGAAATTCGGCTTCAGCATATCCCTCGACAACCTCGACACAGACAAAAAAACCCAGGACAACATACAAAAGGGAATCGACGAACAACTAAAAGAAATTGACAAACTAATAGAAATATACAAAAAAGGAAAAATAGAAGTATCCCCTGGAAGAAGTCAGGAAGAAACCCTCGAAGACCTGATAATGATTGAACTCTGGAAAATCACAAACACAACCCAGGAAATAATCGACAAAAACGTAGACGAAACAAACACAGCAATAGTCATGGCACGAACAGGCGCCCGCGGCAGCATCCAAAACCTCGCATACATGTCAGGACTGGTAGGCCAGGAGACAATCCGCGGCAGAAGAATATTTCGCGGCTACACAGGAAGAACCCTCTCACACTTCAAAAAAGGCGACCTCGGCCCGGCATCACACGGCTTCGTAAGATCATCCTTCCAGAAAGGAATAGAGCCGATAGAATTCTTCTTCGAAGTCATGAAAGGCCGTGAAGGCATTATGGACTCATCACTAAAAACACGCGTCAGCGGCTACATGCAGCGCCGCCTCGTAAGCGCCCTCCAGGACATAAAAATAGGCAAAGATTACCGCGTCCGTGACAGTTCAAATACAATAATCCAGTTCATCCCCGGCGAAGACTGCATAGACCCCGCAAAAAGCGACGGCGGCTACATCAACAAAGAAATAGCAACAAAAAACAGGCTTAACAAAAAACATACCGAAAACCAAACAACTGGAAAACTACCGGGCATCTACGAAAACATGGACCTGACAAAAAAAGAAAAAGACATGCTCCAAAAAAGATACCCGCGCCTCAAATACGAAATAGGTGAAGCAGTAGGCGTAATAGCGGCCCAGTCAATCTCAGAGCCGGCAACACAGACCACACTAAGAGCATACCACTCCGAAGGCCGTACACAACTGGTCACAACAAAAGGTCTCCCAAGACTAATTGAACTATTTGACGCAAGAAAAATACCCAAAACACCTACAATGGAAATCTACCTCGACGAAGAACACAACAACAAAGAAGACGCAAGAAAAATAGCCGCAAAAATAAAAGAAACCAAGCTAAAACACATACTAAAAGAAGACTCAATAGACCTTATAAATCTAAGAGTCGAACTTGTACCAGACAAAACCCTGCTCGACAACCTCGACATCACAACAGAAAACCTCATCTCACTAATCAAAAAAGGCATAAAATATATAAACATCTCATCCGAAAAAGACATAATAATAATTGAAATCGCGGAAACCAAAAAACCCGATTTCTCAATAAGCGACCTGCAATCCATAAGAGTCCGCGTAAGAAGCCTCTTCATAAAAGGCATCAAAGGCATAGAACAGGCAATAGTTGAAATCGAAAACGACCAATGGACAATAAAAACCCTCGGCTCAAACCTCAAAAAAGTCCTGAAAATGCCGGGAATAAACATGACAAAAACCACATCAAACAACATATTCGAAGTTGCAAAAACTCTGGGCATAGAAGCCGCAAGAAACGCAATAATAAAAGAAGCACTAAGCACAATGCGTGAACAGGGCGTCGACACAGACATACGCCACCTCCTCGTCGTCGCAGACGCGATGACAAACGACGGCACAATCAAGGCCATCGGCAGATACGGTCTCGCCGGCAAGAAATCATCAGTACTCTCAAGAGCAAACTTCGAAGAGACAGTAAAACACCTCACCAACGCTGCCTCCGCAGGAGAAATAGACCCTCTCGAAAGCGTAATAGAGAACATAATAATAGGAAACATCGCACCCATCGGCACAGGAATGATAAAACTAAAAGTAAAAGACTAACATTAATGGTGTTAAAATGGACATAACAAAAACAATCAAAAACGCAATAGACTCAGGCAAAATAACAATCGGCACAGACACGACCCTAAAATACCTGAAACTGGACAAACTGGATTCCGCCATAATCGCCGCAAACTGCCCAAAAAACATCCGGCGCGACATAGAAAACACAGCAAAACTCTCAAAATCAAAAATACACACATTCAACGGCACAAGCATCGAGTTAGGCTCATGTGCAAGAAAGCCATTTTCAATAGTAGTACTAGGCCTAAAAAAATAAAACAGCCAACCCCAGGCGAGAATCCAATGCCAGTAAAATACACAAACGACGACATAATAAACATCACAACATTCGAAAAAATCACAAGAACACATGTTGTTGACTACGCAAACGAAAACGAGACATTATATTTCGTAGTAAAAACAAACAATTTCAAAAACCTCATCGGCAAAAACGGCTCAGAAATAAAAAAAATCATCAAAAAAATGAACCAGAACCTGATAATATACAGGCACTCGGAAAACGCAGAAGAATTCACAAAAAACATGTTGCCCACCCCTGCAAAAAAAATAAGCCTGACCGAAAACAACCAAAAAAAGACAATAACCATCGAAACAGAAAAAAGAAACAAAGGTTTGCTAATAGGCAGAGGCGGCAAAAACATAAACATAATCAAAATCTTTTTAAAAAGACAGTTCAATATTGATAACATAAAAATAGAATAATGGTGAAACAAAAATGTCAGGCGGACTATACGCAGGAAGAAACCTCAAAAAAGACAGGAAAAAGAAGAAATGGAAATCAATAGACTTCGCAAGAAAGACCCTACGCCTCAAAGAAAAAACAGACCCCTTGGAAGGCTCAGCACAGGCAAAAGGCATAGTCCTTGAAAAAAGGCAGCTCGAAGCAAAACAGCCCCACTCAGGCATGCTAAAATGCGTAAGAGTACAGCTAATCAAAAACGGAAAACAGATTACCGCATTCTGCCCTCTGACAGGTGCCATAAACCACGTTCAGGAACACGATGAAGTCCTCCTCGAAGGAATCGGCGGCTCAGAATCCGGTCCAAAAGGATCGCTTCCATCAGTAAAATGGAAAGTGATCCAGGTAAACGGCATTTCACTGAACGAACTCATAAAAGGCACAAAAAAAAGACCAAGCAAGTAGAAGATGATAACTATGACAGAAACAAAACAACAACCCTCTGAAATAAAACTATTCAACACATGGAGCACAGAAAACATAAAAGTCTCAGACCCCGGACTCGTAAACTACATAAACCTAAGCCCCGTGATAGTACCAAAAAGCGGCGGAAGACACGCAAAAAACCCGTTCCACAAATCAAAGCTAAACATCACAGAACGCCTGATAAACAAGATGTTCGTCGCAGGCCACCGCGGCAAAAAACACAAATTCTCAAGCGGCCACAACGTCGGCACCACAACAAAGACAACAAAAATATTAATAGAAGCATTCAACATAATCGAGGAAAAAACCAAAAAAAATCCCGTTGAAGTTCTCGTAAAAGCAATAGAAAACTCCGCACCGCTGGAAGAGGTCCTCACATATCAGAAAGGCGGCATATTCGCAAGAGAATCCGTAGTAACAGCCCCCCAAAGAAGAGTCGACCTTGCACTGAAACACATCGCACAGGGCTCATACCAAAGAACCGTAAAAAAGAAAAAAAGCGCCGCACAAGGACTCTCAGACGAAATACTCTCAGCCTACAAAAGCGATCCTGCAAGCTTCGCAATGCAGGAAAAGACAAGAAGAGACAAAGAAGCCACCGGCGCAAGATAAGCGCCCCTATTTCTTTTTTTTCTACTCATTACACTAATACTTTAGCCAAAGCCATAAAATCATTTATTTATAGACTAGCCACCAAAAAAACAGATGAAAAGATTTTCTAAAGAAAACATAGACATAACAAGCGGCGACATAAAAAGCACACTTATAGCCCTCTCAACACCGATAGTCCTCTCAATGGCATTACAGACAGCATTCAACATAATAGACGCCATCTTCTTAGGCAGACTCAGCGCAGATGCCCTCGCAGCCATAAGCATTACATTTCCCGTAATCTTCTTCATAATCGCAATAGGTATAGGAATAGGCATAGGAGTAACATCCCTTGTAGCGCGATACATCGGCAAAAACCAAATCATAGACGCAAGACAAACAGCAACCCATGGACTAATCCTTACAGCCATAATAAGCATAGCCTCAACTGCCCTGGGTCTCTATTACATAGAACATATCTTCACACTCATGGGTGCAGAAACAGCCATAATATCACTTGCAAAAAGCTACATGACAATAATAATCTATGGCTTCACCATAATATTCACAGTATTCATCCTAAACTCCATATTGCACGGCGAAGGAGACACAATAACACCCATGAAAGCACTCGTAATATCAGTATCACTAAACATAATA
>DAOVYR010000151.1 GCA_030635525.1 Candidatus Nanohalarchaeota archaeon
AAAAAACACAACCTCCCCCTGAAAATCGTAATCCAGCCAAAAGGAAAGATACTTGACGAAAAGACAATGACAAAAGCATACACAGACCCCGGCATCATGACAAACTCAGAACCATTCAACAACATAGACAACGAGGAAGCAAAACAAAAAATAACTGACCACATGATAAAACAAGGCTGCGCAAAAAAAACAACCAACTACAAACTAAGAGACTGGCTGATCTCAAGACAGAGATACTGGGGCACCCCAATCCCAATAATAAACTGCCCAAAATGCGGACCGGTACCAGTCCCTGAAAAAGACCTCCCAGTAACCCTCCCTGACAGCGCAAAATTCACAGGCACAGGAAACCCCCTCGATACAGCAAAAGACTTCAAAAACACAAAATGCCCGAACTGCGCATCTCCCGCAACCCGCGAAACCGACACAATGGACACCTTCGTAGACTCATCATGGTACTTCTTCAGATACGCATCCCCATGCGAAACATCTAAGCCCTTCAACAAAGAGCAATCAAAATACTGGATGCCGGTAGACCAGTACATCGGCGGCATAGAACACGCCATCCTCCACCTCCTCTACGCCCGCTTCTTCACAAAAGCCCTAAGAGACATAGGGCTCACTGACATAGACGAACCCTTCAGACGCCTGCTCGCACAAGGCATGGTCCTGAAAGACGGCGCAAAAATGTCAAAATCCCTCGGAAACACCGTAGACCCGGGAGAAATCATAGACAAACACGGCGCAGACACAGCCCGCCTCTTCATCCTCTTTGCAGCCCTCCCCGAAAAAGAGCTCGAATGGTCAGACACAGGCGCAAACGCAGCCCACAGATTCCTGAAAAAAATATACACACTGGTTGACTCAAACAAACCCAACTACACAAAAGGAAAGCTAGACACAAAAGACCTAGACACCAACACAAAACACCTCCTCTCAAAAACCGAAAAAGCAACAAAAGAAATAACACAGGACATAGAAGACCACAAGCTAAGCTTCGCAATAGCAAAAATAATGGCATTTGTAAACGAGATCAACAGATACACAAAAAGAATCGAAAACCCGGGAAAAATGCAAAAAATCATCCTGAGCCACTCAATAGACACACTCCTCCTATTAATAAGCCCCTTCACACCTCATCTGGCAGAAGAGAACTGGGAAAACCTAGGCAACAAACCCTACATATCAACACACCCATGGCCAAAACACAACGAAGCCCACATAGACAAAGCCGCAGAAAAAAGAGAAGAACTGACAAAATCAATCCTCGACGACATAAAAGAGATCCGAAAAATAGTAGACAAAACCCCAAAGAAAATAAACATCTACCTAAGCCCCACATACAAATACAAAATCTACGAAACAGCCCTAAAAAAGCCAAAAAACCTAATCCCGGAAATCATGAAACACGACGACATAAAAAAACACGGAAAAGACGCAATAAAATACGCAAACATCCTCATGAAGCGCCACGACCTCCAGCCCATCATGCCCGAACCCGAAGAAAAACAGACAATAAAATCATCAATAGACTTCTTTGAAAAAGAACTGAACTGCGCAATAGAGATAATAGAAAAAGAAACAGATTGCGAAAAATCAAAGCGCTCAGAACCCGAAAAACCCGGTATTGAGATAATTTAGATACAAAAAACATCTCTTCTATGTATGAACAAATCCCTTCAACACCAACATAGACCAACATATTCAAATAGATTACCTCCCAAACAATCGTAACAATAAGAGATGAGATTATGGATGCATTCGATAAAGCAGCAGAAATCCCGGAATATATGAGATACTTAAATAATGACGGCTTCGACATAGGATTCGAAAGACTGGACACAAGAACAGACGATTACAATAATCTTTATCAAATTCCCATTGAACCACAAATATGGAAACTACCCTCTGACAAAAGTAAAAACAACGAAGAAATATACATTCTATTGACAGACCAAACCGGCATAAAAAGAGACAAAGACGATATAGACAAATCTACAGACATAATACCTATCCTAGACAGGAAAGCAAAAAGAATCGGGTTCTATACACAAGACGATTTAAACAAAAAGCCAGAAGAATTAGAAGGAATGTTAGAGACCGTTCCAATCAAAGAAATAAAAAACCATATAAACACATATTTAACAGACAATGGATACCTATAAACACACTCAAACATAAATTTAACATCTACCCATAACTAATTCTATGTCCGAAAATGAGAACACACCTGACAATAACAGATACGCGACATATCTAAAAGACTTAACAAAATCCTGGGGCAACGATAAAAGGCATAATTGAAAAAAACCATATCTAAGGTATCCCGGATTCCAACGGCGCAGGCAAGACAACCCTGCTTGGTATCCTCTCAAGCCTCCACTCATACGACACAGGCAAAGTATCGATACTCGGGATGGACCCGGAAAAAAAACCGGCACCACAATCACAGACTGACAGAACAAAAAACAAATATATAAACCATCAGCCCCACATATTCAACAAACACAATCAGGTGACAATAATGAAAAAAGACGAAAAGATCATATTCGAAACCCTAAACGAGATACTCACCCAGACCACAAGAATGGACAAAGCCCTCGATCGCCTCGAGAGAAAAATAGACAAACTCCCAAAAACAGAAAAGACAAAAAAATGATCCCCATGCAAGACCTGAAACAATCCGGACTGGACATAACATACGACACAATAACCAAAACACTCCTCTTCGAAGGAACAAAAATAACCCCCTCAATCCGCAGGCTCAAAGACATAAGCGACACCATATACGACAAAAAATGGCTCGGCAACACCGACCCCGAAAAAGAACTCTACTACATGTTCCGCGACATAGCAAAAAAAGAACACAAAGAAACAATAGAAAAAAACAACCTGAGATACGACATAACAGTCATCCCCGCAAGCACCTTCGGCAAAGAATACACAAAAACCGCAGGCCACAACCATCCTCTGGTCCCGGACACAAACATAACCTACACAGAACTATACGAAGTAATAAAAGGCGAAGGCCTCTACCTGCTCCAGAAAACAAAAAAGAACAAAGTAATCGACGCATACTTCATAAAAGCAAAAGCAGGCGACAAAATAATCATCCCCCCCGGCTACGCCCACATCACAATCAACCAGGGCGAAGACATACTGATAATGGCAAACTGGGTCGCCAGAAACTTCACATCCGAATACGAAAACATCAAAACCCTGAACGGCGCAGCCTACTACATAACAACAGAAAAGACAATCAAAAACCCAGCCTACGACAACAGATCAAACACAATAAAATTCAAAACCCCTGACAAGCGCGAACTACTCAGACTAAGAAAAGGCGAGCCGATATACAACATGATAAAAGAGCCATTCACCCTAAAATTCCTGACAGAACCCCAGAACCACCACAGGCTATTTGACTACGTCCAGGAAAAGCCATCAACAAAAACACAGATACCTAATAATTCTCAAGATCAGAAATCAGTCCCGTCCTCTTCTTCCCCGAAGAAACAAACAGCTTGCCCTCAAGCGCATCAAGCCTCTTCGCAATAGCCTCCTGCTTCTTATAAATCTCAAGCATCCCAAGCCACAACTGGATCATCTGCGGATCATCAGTCCCCTTGTAGACATGCTCATACTTATAGACCTGCGAAAGCAGCGCATTAAACTTAACAGAATTATCAACATCAAGCTTAGCCCTCCAGTCAAACTTTGGTTTAGCCATACCCAAACTTAAACACAAAACTATAAAAAACTTAAGAGCAACCCACAAACAACAAAAACTGTCACCACCCAAAATCAGTCCCACAGCATAAATAAACATAT
>DAOVYR010000019.1 GCA_030635525.1 Candidatus Nanohalarchaeota archaeon
GATTTTTTATTGTGTATTGTATAAATATATGTACGCACAATAAAAAAGCTTGGGATACCTCAAATTTCACCAACATCCCATGATTTTTTATTGTGTATTGTATAAATGTATGTACGCACAATAAAAAAGCTTGGGATTCTTATCGTGATATGTGCTTTTTTCTTGAGTCTGGTGTGTTGTCCTGTGCAATCCATTTTTTGAACTGTCTTGTTCTCATCTCGATTTTATGGGCTGCGATTTCTGCTTTCTCTTTCGCGTCAAGCGCGTTTTTTCCCATAGCGAGAGTTATGCCGAGCCTCCTGTGCACATCAAGAGGGTTCTTTGGGCCGTACGGTATGTTTGGCTTGCCGAAAAGATAGATATTTACACCCGGTGTGTTTCCTGCGTTCCAGATGCCGCTGAATTCAGGGTCCCAGCCGCCGCAGCCGGCTTTGATGACGTGAGAGGAAGCAGGCATGAGCGGGTCTATTACGCGATAGCCATCTTCGTTTGTTCTTGCAGGGATTGGGAGACCGCATATGGCACGGAGATGAAGTGCGCCTTCATTCATGCCAAGCATGTGCGACATAAAGGTTACCATGCCTGTATCGTGAGGGCGCGGCGAGCATTCATTGCCTAATACCTGTACTTTTCCGTCTTCTGCTTTTACGAAGAGTTCGACACCGAAGATACCGAGACCGCCGAGTGCACCTGTGATTTTCTTTGCTGCTTCATATATTTTTTTTTCTGCTTTTTTTGCAAGGTCTTCGTCCGGTTTGAATTTCGAGCCGACGTCTTCTGGTTTCCATGGCAGGTACTCTGTGACATTTGGGCTCTGCCATGAGGCATGGTAGTCGCCCTCTATCTGATAATGTCCTATTGGCCTTGGGAAAGATGTGACTATTTTCCCGTTTTCGTCCAGGTGCCTTACTGCAAGTTCTGTGACTTCTGTGTCAAATACGATATATTCTTCAATTATTGCTCTTGTGCCAGAACCTCTTGCGCCTTTTAGGGCTGTGATGCGTGCTGGCTCTATGTCTTTTGGGGTTTTGATGAAGTAGGAACCGTGGCCAGATGAGCTCATTATTGCTTTGCTTATGCAGGGATATCCTATCTTTTCGACTGCGTTTTTGAATTCAGCAGGGTCTTCAGTATCCACATAGGTATATTTGCTTGTTGATACACCTGCTTTTTTTGCGATCATGTCCCTGCTTCTTTCCCTGTTCATTGTTATCCAGACTGCTTTTGCGTTTGGCCTTACTGGCCAGCCTTCTTTTTCGAGCTGCATGAGCATATCGAGGTTGATTGCCTCTATCTCGCAGACTATTGCGCTTGGTTTTTCAAGTTCCACAACGTGGCGCAATGCATCACCGTCGAGCATGTCTATTGTATGCGACTTGTGCGCCACCTGCTGGGCTGGCGCGTTTTCGTAGCGGTCGACAGCGACGGTTGCCATGCCGAGGCGCTGGGCCTGGATGATTACTTCGCGCCCTATTTCTCCTGAGCCGAGGAGCAGGATTTTGCAGGAGTTGGCCTGGCAGGGCGATGTCAGGATGTCTCTTTTTGTATAGTTTGATGGGGATTGTGGATTGGAGTTCATTGAAGCACCTCTGTTGTATTTTTTGGTTGTCTTTTTTCTATATTTGTATATTATTTTTTGACTTGTAAATAATAAATCATTTTTGATAGTGCCGGAATTTTTTGCGACACATTATAGATATCTATATATTCTTGGAAAAGTTTATATACCCTGTTATACACATATTAAGTTAGTAAGATAGTATTTAAGTTAGTATTTAACTTGGTGTTGAAGTTAGTGTTTATGTGATACTGAAGTTGCAGTAGTATATTGTGGTTGTAAAAAGTGAAATGATTGGGTTGATTGAACCGAAGAGAGGAAGGTGGTAGACTATGTTTTTATCAAGAAATAGTAAGAAAAGTAATAGTCATGAGTTATATCGGAAGGCGCAGTCCCAAGTGCTATCTATAATACTTATAAGCGGTATCTTGATTACTGTTGTTGGTGCTACCTATATGTGGGGTGTGCCATTGATTGAAAAGGGGCGGACTTCTTCAGACAACGAGATTGCTGAGGGTTTTATGCTTCTTCTTAAAGAAAAGGTGGATGATGTGGCAGAGACTGGTGAGCAGAGGACATTATCCGTTGATCTCATAGGTGAACTTGAGTTGAGAGAGGATAATTCTTTGACATATACTATTGTTACAAGAGGTCTGAACATTGCGACCACAGCATGGGTTCCGCTTGCCGGGGGCATGTCGCCGGTGCAGGAGGATATGGCTGCGGTTGCGGCTGCTGGCGGTACGGGAACTGTGAATCTCAATGATGATGTGACATGTAATATGACGTCCAGTTGCGGGCCTGCTAACGTTGTGTTGTCAGATTGTACGGATTCATCGATAGATGGAACATATTCAGAAGGTAGTAATTTTATTCTTAATGACGAGACTTATCTGGTGCATCATATTGACTGCATCGGAGATATAGATAGTCAGGCACTTATAGTAGGTCCTGAAAGAGAAAAGGCAGGCATTGTTGGCATTGATGAGGCAGGTGTTCTTATCGCAAGAAGCGTACCTGCCGGAGACAAGTTTAAAACAATATATCGTTTGGCGTACAGGGAACTAGATGATATATCAACTCCAAGCAAGGACGGTTACAGGATACAGCTAACGCGGGAAGGGAATAACATTTTAGGCCCGGGACAGCACAGGATTACTCTCCGGCGTGATGAAAACTCGAAGATAATCGGCGAGTCAAAGCATGGTGGAGACCTGATAGGAACGAAGATATACATATCAATGTCGTGAATAACGGTGGCATAATGTCTCCTGTAGAAGCAAATCATAGATTCTGGGATATTGGTGATACTGAGTGATTCCAAGCTTTTTTCCAACCAATATCATGGAAGAATTCCATGCTTCTTGATTGCTAAGGTGTAATTTATGTTACAATCAAAATCCGGGAAACATATGTGTAGGTTGGTTCAATTTCCAGGCTCTTTGATTGGCGGTAGAGGTTGGTCTTCCAACAAAAAAAAACGAAAAGGCCAGATCCTGATAATTGAAGAGATGATGATGTTTGCATTGGGGGTCCTAATCATTATTGGGATAATATTTATTTTCAGGGTGGTCAATGACGGGATACTTGAATTTGTTCAGGACGGGCAGACTGAAGAGATAAATGGCTATATTAAAGCGCATATTGTGTCGTTGAATAGTATGAACTGTACGCGTTGCCATATTACATTTAAAATTCCTGAAACGATAAGTGGGGAGGAATATACTATTTATGGCGCGGAGAACAAAAAGAAGATACTGATCCATAATGATGATCGGATATGGAGTGAGAAGAATCTGTCAGTAGATGTCGTAGGGTTGTCTTATGGAAGTAAAATGTTAAGGCTTGAATATAATGACGGGGTAATATTTATGAGGGGTGTTAATGATTACTAAGACGAAGAAATTGAGTTTAAATAAAAGTGTTAAGGCGTTTAAGTCAAGATACAAAAACCATATTGCCAGACAAAAAGTGGATTCGTTGCCTTCCAGGGGAGATATCGATATTGACATTGTCAACCAGTTGATTCCTGCACTGAAAGGTATGCAGTTCGGTCAACAATCGAATAAGAAAAAACATAAAGTTCGTGAAAAGGACTACAAAATTGTTAATCTTCATGATCTGGAAAAGAGTACTGGCGAGGGTATTGATATTGATTATGCAGAGTTTCAGAGTATAGATATAAAGTATACTCTTACACCTGCTCAGGTAAATGGGAATGAGCGGGTTTATGCATGGGCGAATATTGTGTGGGAACCTGAGGAGAAGTCGCTCAAGTATAATGTATTGGAACCGGAGCTTACGGAGATTGATAAAAAGGCTATAGCCATAATAAAGAATGCGATTGAAGAAAAAATAAATGTTCATTTTGAATCAGTGCACCGACAGGCAGCAGAGAAGTATATCAGCCAGATGATTGAGCAGATAATACGCCAGTATGAGATGAAGTTAACTGTTGAGCAGAGAAATAAGTATAATTACTATCTTTTGAGGAACTTCATAGACCTTGACAGACTCCAGCCGATTTTAAATGATCCAAATGTTGAAGATATTAGTTGTGATGGTGTTGATATTCCTATATTTGTGTATCACAGGAACCCGAAGTTTGGGTCTCTTTCGACGAGTGTTTCGTTTGGGACTAAAGAAGAGCTTGATGATTTTGTGATGAAGCTGGCACAGAGATGCGGGAAGACCATATCTGTTGCAGAGCCGGTGCTGCAGGGTGCTTTGCCGGACGGGTCAAGGGTCCAGGCAACACTTGAGACAGATATTGCCAAGAGAGGATCAAACTTCACGATAAGAAAATTTACAAAGGAGCCGATGACTCCAGTTCATTTGATGGAGTATGGAACGCTGGATGCAAAGATGCTTGCATACCTTTGGTTTGTTATTGAGCATAACAGGTCTATACTTGTCTGCGGTCCTACTGCGTCAGGTAAGACGACGCTGTTGAATGCCTTGTCGCTTTTCATAAGGCCGGGTATGAAGATAGTCTCGATTGAAGATACACCTGAACTGCGTCTCCCGCATGTGCATTGGATACCTGAGATTGCAAGGGAAGGCATCAGTTCCTATGCCGGAGGTGAGAAGAGGCTGGGAGAGGTAAGTATGTTTGATCTTTTAAGGGCTGCATTGAGGCAGCGCCCGGATTATCTCATTGTTGGTGAGGTAAGGGGTAAGGAAGCATTTATACTTTTCCAGGCTATGGCAACGGGCCATGCGGGCTTGTCGACTATGCATGCGGATTCGCTTGAGAAGGTCATCGACCGGCTTACGACACCACCCATACAACTACCAGCATCACTTTTGGAGACTCTTGATTTGATTGTGTTTGCAAAGCGCCTGAGGTATCGCAACCATAATATACGACGTACGACAGAGATCCATGAGATTAATTATTATGATTCAGATGATAAGTATCTGGACAGTTCGAGAGTGTTTAGGTGGGATGCTTCGCTCGATATATTCAATATTGATGAAGATTCAGATTTACTGGGGCGCCTTTGCAGGGATGAGGGTATTACTGAATCCAAGCTTAAAGCAGAGATTGTGAACAGGGTTAAAGTGTTGAAGTGGATGAAGGAGAATGATGTGAAGGACTACAGGCAGGTGGGTGATGTAATCTCTCAGTATTATTCCAGCCCTCAGAAAGTGATAAATGCTATAGAGGCAGAATAAAATGGATTCTAATGATGCTTACGTAAGGGTTTCTTATAAATATTTCTGCGGCTTTGCCAGAAAGTATCTTGTATCTGCGTTCAAGGATCTTTATAAGGATATCAGGCGGGCTAATATTTCCATGACTCTTGTGGAGTATCTGTCTGTTGCTATGGCAATATCATTGGTCGTTTTTATGACAATGTCTGTGTCCAGCACGGTTATTGTGTTTCTGCTACTGAAATCCGTTGCTAATGTTACTATTCCCAGTGCCATTGTGCTTGGTGTGTTTATGGGATTTCTTTTTGGAGTGATGTCCTCATGCGGAATTTTTATGCTGTATTATACTTATCCTTCTGTTATGGTCGCTGACAGGAAAAAAAAGATTGATGATTGCCTACCGTTTGCGACTCTCTATCTTGCGACAATTTCAGGAAGCGGTACGCCGCCTATTTCAATGTTTCGTGCGCTTGCGAATTTCAAGGAGTATGGTGAAATTTCAAAGGAGTCAGAGAGGATTATTGAAGAGACGGATGTGTTAGGTGTGAACCTGGCAGTTGCTATTGAAAATGCAGCAAACAGGACTCCATCGAATCGGTTGAGGGATATATTCTGGGGCATAAAGTCCATAATTGTGGTCGGCGGTGACCTCCAGACGTTTCTGCATGAGAAAGCAGAAAATACGATGATGGAGTATAAGCGCAGGTTGGCTCAATTTACCCAGCAGCTTACGATGTTTATTGAAATGTATATTACTGTCGTGATAGTCGGTTCTGTGTTTTTTATGGTGCTTACGACGATAATGGGATCTATGAGTTCCGGTTCAAGCCAGATGATTGTGCTTTTACAATTCCTTATAACATTTCTGTTCCTGCCTGTGGCATCGTTTGGATTTATGATACTTATAAAGGGTATAGCTCCATCGACTAAGACCTAGATAAGTAATGTGTGTTTCAAATGGACGAGAAAAAAAAAGCTCAGAAAAAAGAGAAGATGATAAAGATGGGTAGCATCGTTATAGGGCTTTTGCTGCTGATGACTAGTGTTGTCCTGCTGATTGTGAGCGCGCCTGAGACGAGGTCTGATGAAGGCCTTGGCTGCGAGGAAGATGAAGTCTGTAATTGCAAGTGTGGAGATATATCGGAACCAGATCCTGACTGCAAGAGTTTAGGACAGACGCTGAGCATTATATTGATGGTTATTGGTATGCTTATTGGTGTGGTGCCGACTTCCGCGTATGAATATTTCAGGTTTTCGAAGTTCAAGCGGATGGAGGATAGTTTTCCGCGATTCATGAAGGATTTTTCTGAGGCCGTGAAGGGAGGTATGACTATACCCCAGGCACTCACAATGGTGGCTAAGATTGATTATGGTGCCCTTTCGAAAGAGGTAAAGAAAGCAGATCATCAGGTATCGTGGGGGCTTCCTTTCCCAAAAGCCATGCATCGTTTTGCAGAGAGGATAAAAGGCAGTTCTGTTATGAAACAGTCATTTACGATAATAAATGAATCGTTCACATCCGGCGGAGATATTGCAAATACAATGAATTCAATAGCGATGAATATAGGGCTGATAAAAGAAATAGAAGATGAGAAGAAAGCTATAATGTCGCAGCAGATATATATTATGTATTTTATCTTTTTCATGTTTCTTGGCATTATTGTGATGCTCTATAAAATGATTGTGCCGATGCTTGGGATAAATATATCGGATCCAACTACACCGATAGACCCATCTGCAAATTGCGCGGCATTAGGTCTGCCGTCAGAGCTTATGTGTGATATAGGTAGAGCAATGGGTCTTGGCTGTGAGTATGTGTATTTTGTGAGCCTTTTTCTGTTCATGTGCTTAATACAAGGCATCTCAAGCGGGATACTCGCAGGAGTTATCGGAGAGGGTAAAGCGGCTGCAGGTATAAAACATGCAGCTATAATGGTAATTGCGACATTGTGCGTGTTTGTAATATTTGTATAGTGGTCTAATGTATGATGCTTGTTTGAGTAATAAAGAATCGTGGAAATACAGTTTAGTAGGTGTATTTCCAAGCTTTTTTATCGATATCATAAACTTTATATACGATAAAAAAAAACAACGTAAAGCACAGATTAGTATAGAGTTCATTGCAGGATTTGGACTGTTCATGATGGTCGTTACCTACATTATCTATACTTCTATGATGGTGTTTCCAAAGTACTTTGACGAGTCAAATGAAAATGCTATCCGTGAGGAATCATGGACACTGAGCGTGGAAGTAATGAATTATCTGAAAAACGGTACAGATGTTGATAATCTCTCGTTAGATTCTTTGTCCCGATGTACCATATATCATCAGTTTGATGCTTCCAGTAAGGCGAATTATAGTTATTTCAAGAATCTGTTCAATGTTGATGAGTCAAATGACTTTCGTATTACTATTAAGAGTAATCCTATAGTCATAACGGATAATGTTAGAGGACATAATAAAACAGGCAATATGACTGTTGAAGGTACAGACTATGAGTTTGAATTATTCAATGCGACATCATTGCAGTATGATTCTGTGTCTGTATCAGACGGTGCTACAGTAGTGATATCTGATGAGAACGGAACAGTTCAATTAAGTGGCGATACTTTTTCAGTAGAGAAAATAGATTCACGGGGGAAATTTGTGATTTTGGGTATAGAGTTTATTGACTGTGGTAAGTATGCTCCTATAAGAGGAATGAGTTCGAAAACAACGAGATTTGTAACTTATAATAATTGGATAACTTCAATTGATATGGTCTACTGGTAGAGGCAATAGGATATGAGATCAAAGGGATTTATGCATGCTATGGAGGGTGTTATTGCAGCTCTCCTGCTTTTGACGTACGGTGCGACTATTATTCAATATCCACAAGTTTATTCGACCTGGGCTGAGAGTAAGCAAAAACAGGTCTCCCGGGAGTATTTGTCTTCTTTTAATGATGTCGGTCTTTCGTGGTTGATTGTGGAAAACAGGCCTTCTGAATTTGTGGAGATATCAAGATATTTTCTGGGCGTCAGGAATTCGTATGGGTTGTATACTGAAGGGCTTATTTCACAGAATATGATTATCGGGGTGTTTTCGAATGAGAGTGTGAAAAATGGTACTGTACTTGCAACGTGTGCGAGTGCAGGGGTATCGTCGGAATTTGGATGTTATAATGGCACGTTTAAGGGCCACAGGTTTGTCCTGATTGATAACGATACAGGTGCGGAAAATGGAATGGAAGATTATGACTCGATTTATTTTGATTCGGATGATAGTGGCACTTATGACAGCTATGAGGGTCCAAATGTATTGAGCAGTACAATTAATGTGAGTGGTGAGATCTGGATGTTTTCGTCAGTTGATAATGATACACAAGAAGTTGAATTTATTCGCGGTGAAGATGTTATTCGATACAGGAAGATGATAAGTAGCCTGAAAATAAATAATCGCGAAACGAATATATCTATTCGTGCGAGGACAAATGAGTCGAATATAATGGACCTTGACATCCTCATAATACCAAGATATATGGATCTTGCGAACAATAGGATGAAAATGAAACTTAATAAATTCCTTGATGAAGGCAAGTCAATAGTTGAGATTGCTAATGTGACGAAGTATAATCTGGATGAGGTCCAGAAAGAGATATTTGGCCTGCAATACTTGGATGTTGATACAATATCGCATGGTGATAAAAACGTCTCTATAGTCTCCAAGAAAGCCACAGAATCAACTTATGAAATCGGGAAATTGTTTAATTTCACTAATATGAATATCGATACAGATAATAGAATGCAATTACTGAATCATACATGGACTGTGCTGGATTACGAGTATGACTGCTATCTTGGAAGTACGGATTATTATCTGGGGCATGTCAATTGTACGGATTTGGTAAGTCTGGATCCATGTACAACACATACAATAGATGGAATAATAAATTATGTCAATACTTCTGAAGGAGACTATTGTAGGATTGGGACTAAATATACTCGGGATTTTTATTTTTACGGGAATGTTGATATAAGGGGAATAGAGTATCTTGCACTTGTAGTGAATGCGACCGGGGCAGGATATGACAGTATATATATAGATATAAATCGCGATCATAACCTTACTAATGATTTTGGGAAGATAGTTGTAGGTGACACTGTTAAGATTGGTCATACGAATTTTACAGTGAGGGCAATAGATGAAAGAGGAAAGTATTTTGAAATCAGGCCTGTTTCTCACCATAAATTTGCGAGCACACATCCTGATAAGTTGTATTCTATACATAATGATACAGAATATATTGTGCTTGCTGAGGATACTGAGTATAATGTGACGACTAATGATGTTGGTGATATAATTCAGGCAGGTACTTTGCCTAATATCGGCACGTGTACTAGTGGCTTGCTTGCAGGGAACGGCTACAGGCATAATAACGTATGGGCAATGTCATTTCCGTTTACGATAACGAATATTTCGAAGTTTTTTAATGTGCTGAATGTAGACTTTAATTCGAACGGGGCATGTAATGAACCAGGGGAGGGTCCGTTTTATACAGGGGATGTTGTGAGGATCGGGCCAGAATACTACAAAATAGATATTGCACGTGATGGTTTGCAGGTGAACTGGACGCTTAAAGAGCGCTGGAGGGTTCCCTCAGCGATAGTGAACCATAAGAATGGATTACGGAAGACTGCGTGGATAGGAGGTAATATGACTTCTGATGATGAATATCATATTCTCCAGTCAATAATTTTGTGGTCTTCAAATCACAGGTCTGAACTGGTAAGAAGTTCGAAAACATCTGGGTCTGTGCTTGTAAAGAGCACGTTTATCGTAGATGGGGATATGTTTCAGCCCTATAGGGCGTATTTCAGGGTTGGTGGATGATTGTGGATGCAAAAACAAAGCATAAAAATCATGGAAATTTAGAAGTAGCTTATCGACTTCCAAGCTTTCTCACTGGGTGTCAGACGCCATATCATGGAAAGTTTGAAGCAATTCGTCGATTTCCAAGCTATTTCATTGGTAGGCAGACGCCATATAAAATAAAATATAAAGTGAGAAAAGGACAGTTTTTTTTAGTAGGTGCGATAATAATTATTCTTGCTTTATATATGCTGAGCAATACTCTTAGTAAAACTACGCATATTGACTGTGCGGATGTGCAGGATAATAATCCTATATGGACCATTGAGGAAACTGAAAAAGGACTATATCAGATAACAAGGAAGAATCTGACAGAGCGAAGTCGCATTGACGAGTTTATTGGAATGCAAAAAGAGATTGCAAAGGAAAATGGTTATGCACTTGGGTTCGATATGCTGAATTACATGCCTTATGGCACAGGCTTTCCGAATATATATACAATAACTCTTGAGTCAAATCAGTTTTATATTGAAAAAGCGGATGCTTTGCTGCCTTATTATTCTGATTGCAAGGCAGTTGAAGGAGCATGTTTTGTGCTGGATTTTCTGGTTCCCGGCTACGAGCGGGCTTGTTGCAAAGCACA
>DAOVYR010000207.1 GCA_030635525.1 Candidatus Nanohalarchaeota archaeon
GTCATGGTTTTTGATTGTATATGAAGTATGACCCGAACAATAAAAAAGCTTAGGATTATCCAATTTCCACCAATATCCTATGATTTTTGATAATCAATGAAAGGAGAATGAGTTAAAATTTTTTTGAGGTGTTTTTATGGCAGATGATGTTAAAGAGAATAAGGAAGATGTTAAAAATGAGAAGAAAGATGAAGTGAAGGAGATGGATGAGGTAGAAGTGCAGGAAGATATGGTAGATAGTGTTTCAGAGGATGAGGAAGTCCAGGATGCTGAAGAGCAGGTTGAAGAGGATGAGTCTCTTCCTTTTCCTATGGCTACTGTTGTGAGGCAGGTGAAGAGGCGCACGCATAGTAAGATGATATCCTCGAAAGTTAAGGTTGCGATGAATGAGTTTCTTGGGGATGTTGTTTCTTCTGTTGCTAATGAGATGGGCAAGACAAGGTATTCTATGGTTGAGATGGATGATTTTAACAGGGCTACGAAGCCATATACGTATGCGCGTGAACTTGAGAAGGAGAAGGAGCGTGTTGTTGGTGAGCTTGAGAGGATGAAGGCAGATCTGGAGTCGCTTATAAGGGAGTTTGAGAGAAAGTTTGCTCTTGCCGGTGTTGATGATTTATCGGTTTTGAAGAAGAGCCAGCAGGCTTAGGCCTGCAGGTGTTTGGTTTTCTGGCTGTGAGCTTGCGAGTAAACTGTGCGGTTGTTCTTAGATTTTGGTAAACATCTATAAAGTTATTTTTTCTATTTCTTGTTATGGGTACTGTGCAGTCTGCTGGAAAGGGTCGAAAGCCAGAGGGGGTGCTTAAGTGTGTCCCTTCTGATTTTGTTGTCGAGGAGGTTGATGGTTCGGGGAAGGTTTTGAGTGTTGATGGTAAGTATTCTTATATCGAGGGGTGCGGGGATTTTTTGCATGTTGTTATGAAGAAGAGAAATGTTGATACTATTTCTGCTGTCTTTTCTATATGTTCTAAGCTTGGTGTTCGTGATGCCCGTGTGAATTATGCAGGTGTCAAGGATAGGGTTGCTGTTACTGTGCAGAGGATTTCTTTCTATAAGATGCCTGCCCAGAGGATTTCCGGGCTTCGGATTAAGGATGTCCAGTTGTATCCTGTAGGGCGGGGGGGTAAGGTGTATCTAGGTGATTTGTGGGGCAACAGGTTTACTGTGTGCGTGCGTAATGTTGGTCTTTCGTGTGATGAGTTAAGGAGTTATGTTGAGGGGGTTGTTGGGGGGATGAGGGGGGGTTTTCCTAATTTTTTCGGTGAGCAGAGGTTTGGCAGTGTGCGGCCTGTCACGTGTCCTGTCGGGCGTGCAATACTCGCGGGTGATGTTTCGTCTGCGGTTTTTGAGTATGTTTGCAGGGTGTTTGCGGGTGAGGATGAAGGTATTTCTGATGTGCGCAAGGTAGCTTTGAGTGATAAGGCCCGGGCTTTGAGGGGTTTTCCGAGATCGTATGTGTATGAGAGAGTGATGCTTGAGCATCTGCTAGCTCACGAGGAGGATTATTATGGTGCGTTTATGAGGCTGCCTTTGGGTTTGCGGAGGATGTTTGTGAATGCGGTCCAGTCTTATGTTTTTAATGAGGTTTTGAGGTTGATGGTCAAGGATGGTGTTTGCGCTGAGGGCTTGAGGATTCCGATTGTCGGTTACCTATACGGGAAGCGTATAGTTGAGGGGGCGGCTGATAAGTATGTGGATCGCGTTTTGAGGAAGGAGAAGATTAAGCCGGAGATGTTTAGGTTGCGGGATTTTCCTGAACTGTCGTCTGAGGGAGGCCACAGGATTGCGTTTGAGAAGTTCCATGATTTTGAGGTTGTTTCTGTAGAGAAGGATGAGATGTTTTTGGGTAAGAGTAAGGTTGTTTTGAGGTTTTCGCTTCCTAAGGGGTGTTATGCTACTGTGTTTCTTTCTGAGTTTTTTGATTTTGTGTAGGTCTTTATTTTGATACTCTTATGTCTGTTGTCCAGAGTGTGCCGTTGCCTACGTCGCATGTGCATCTGCACATAGGGGTTGTTTTCTCTTCAACGTCGTTTTTTTCGCTGTCGTCTGTGTCGTAGAGTGGTGTGCATCTGCAGTCGTAGTTGAGATATGGGTGGTTTTCTATTTCCTTGCATTTGTCTTGGAGTCCTTTTTCAGCTACGACTTTCTGGAAGGATGTTATGAGAAATATTGCTATTGCGATTATCAGGAGTGCTATTATTATTTTTGTTGTCTCGCTTGTGCCTGCGGTCTGGTTTTTTTGGGTTGTTTCTTTTTTTTCTGATTTGTTTTCTGTGGCTGCTTCTTTTTCCCCGTGGATTTTGCTGTTTGTGGTGTTGTTTTTCTTTTTTGGAGGGATTTTGCTTTTTTTCTGCATTTTTTTTTCGCCTCCAGCCTTGTAAAAGGCTGGCGATTAGAGCGACCATAAAACTTCGTTTTAGGTCACAGGTATGTTTCGTTCTCGTTCCGCTTTGGGTCACTGGTCTGTTTTGTATTTTGTGTTATCTTGTTCTTCTTGTTTTTTTGTTTGAATGTTATTCTGTTGTGTATTTGTATATTTTTATGTAGTAGTCTCCCTGCTTTTTTTCGTATTCTTTTGTGAAGCCCGGGGTTTCGTCGAAGTAGTGTTTTGAGTATTCGGGATAATAGATTGAGTTTTCGACTACTATGTATGATATGTTGTCTCTTTTTA
>DAOVYR010000180.1 GCA_030635525.1 Candidatus Nanohalarchaeota archaeon
CTCAGGTGCGCTGATGTTGAGTCTATGCATGTGGAGTCGCTGTTTCTTACTAAGGAGATGATTGAGGCGCATATTAGAAAGGAGAGGGAGAAGGAGGCAGAGGCTGCTTTGGAGGAGGATAAGGAAGAGGCGGAGTTGAAGGAGGAGAAGATTCCTGACAGGTGCGCTGATGCGCCAAAGGCGCGTGATGAGGGAGTGACTAAAGTGAAGGCGGCAAAAGATCTGCCTCATTGCGTGAAGGTTGAGAGTGCGGTGTGCGATGAGCCATGCGGGAGGACTGTCAGTTCTTTTGTCGGGTATTTTAATGCGCGGTATAATGCGCTTAAGAATCTGCTTTTGCGCAGGCAGGAGCTTAAGAATCTTGTGTCTATCGGAAGGTTTACAAAGTTTAGTAATGACCGGGATGTGTCTGTTATCGGGATGGTGAAGGGTGTCTCGAAGAGCAAGGCAGGGAATACTGTTGTGGATCTTGAGGATCCGACTGGCAAAATCATGGTGATTGTAAAGGACCAGAGCGGGATTGGTGAGGATGAGCTTCTGAATGATGAGGTTATCGGTATTCATGGGAGTACTTTTAACGGGTTTTTTTATGCGGATTCTATTGTGCTTGCAGATGTGCCGCTTCCTACAGGGGTTAAGACGGTTTCGGATCATGTTTCTGCGGTATTTGTTTCTGATCTGCATTTTGGGAGCAAATATTTTAACAAGGGGATTGAGGAGCGGTTTTTGAAGTGGATTATGTCTTCTCCGGGGGCGCAGGTGAAGTACCTGTTTATCTGCGGTGATATTGTTGACGGGGTCGGGATATACCCGGGGCAGGATTCTGAGCTTCTTGTGAAGGACATTTACGGGCAGTACGGGCTTTTTGAGGAGTTTGTCAAAAAGATCCCGGGGCATATACAGGTCATAATTTGCCCGGGCAACCACGATGTTGTGAGAATCGGGGAGCCACAGCCGGCGTTTACCAGGGAGTTTTTGCCAAATATCTGCGATGAGGATAATGTGTATCTTGTGGCGAACCCGTCTTATGTGAATATACACGGGTTTGGTTTGGATGAGGGCATCAAGGTTCTTATGTATCACGGGTACAGTTTTACAGGCATTATTGATGCAGTCCCATATCTCAGGCAGAAGGGACTTCGGTATCCGCAGCATGTGATGGAGTATGTGCTGAAGAGGAGGCATCTTGCGCCACCTTATGGGGCTACTGTCGGTATGCCTGAGAAGCAGGACTCTCTTGTGATCAGTAAGGTCCCGGATATTTTCCAGACAGGGGACCTTCATTCGCATGCTATTGACAAGTACAAGGGGATTACGCTGATCTCTTCGAGTACGTTCCAGGACCAGACACCGTTTATGGATAGGGTGGGACATATTGGGAACCCCGGGAAGATCAGTGTTGTTGACCTTCATACCGGGGAGGCAAAGTGTGTTGATTTGAGTTAGTGTTTTTTTGCGGTTGATAAGAGCAGGTTTATTGTTAACAGGATGATTGCGCTTAGAATGAATGCAGAGGATAAGGAGTATGTGTCTGTGATGTAGCCTGTGAAGGGGAGTATTATTGCGCCGGTTATGCCGGTTGCAAGTGAGTTTACTGAGAGGATGGTTGCCCTGTTTCTGGATGCGATGTGGCGGTTCATGTAGTCGTTTATTACAGGCTCGCTGTAGCCCCATGCGAATTGGCCAAGGATTATTGCGATTAAGCCCAGTGCCAGGCTGCCTGTTGCGAGGAGTATGAGTGAGATGATTGTTAGTGCAGGTATGAGTACCAGAGATGCTTTTTCACCGAGTATTTTTTCTATCCTGTGGGCAGAGTATGCGCCGAGGGCAACGAGCAGGTTTATGAATGCGAATACTGGGCCGAAGTAGAGTAAGTTGATGCCTGATTCTATGAGAAATGGCTGGTAGAGCCAGAACATTGCAAATGAGAAGGCAGAGTATACGGCGGTGTAGAGTATTAGCCATCTTACCTGCCTGTGGGTTTTCGTGAATCTTATGCCTTCTTTTACCAGGGATGCTGTTTGCCGGAGTGATGCGCTTTTGGCGTGGGATGGCTCGTGCATGCTTAGGGCTATCGGGATTGTCAGGGCAAATGGTATTGCGGCTGCGAGCATTGGAAGGGACGGCGCTATTGTGTAGAGCCAACTTGCGGTCAGTGATGTTGCGGCGGCGCAGGTGAAGCCGAGTGCGTTTGCACGGCCCTGTATTTTTTTGAAGAGGCTTTCTTTTTTGAGTGTCTTCAGGGTGTCGTAGAGGAGCGCTGTGTCTGCGCCGGATATGAAGACTGAGCCGAGGGCAAGGATTGTCTCTGCTATGATGAATTCTGTGAAGGTGGATGCATAGGCGTATGCTATGAGGCCTATACTTGCGAATGCTGAGCCCAAGGCGATTGTTTTTTTCCTGCCTAGCTGGTCTGCTATGGCTCCGGTGGGTATCTCGAGTGCAAATATCAAGAGCGAGTATATTCCCTGGAGGATCATTATGTGTGTCAGGGTGAGACCTTTGCTTTTGAGATATATTACGAATATGGGGATGAAGAAGAACATGGCGTATCTTAATGCCATGAAGATGTAGTATTTTGTGATGTTTTTTTCCAGTTGCTGTGTTGGTGTTTTCATTTTTGGCACCCTACGGTGGGTCATATTTATAGAAAGGAGTATAATAGTAAACGCCGTAAATTTTTAAATTAATGGCGTTTCCATATAGATTGACATCTCTTGGTTTTTGATATCGTTTATTCATTTAGTAACGATGCCAACTATATTAAGAAAAAGGAATTCCCGGGCAGAAATATTGCTTATTCTGTTGATTTATTTGTTTTGCAGTCACCGAGAAGCTCGTGGAGCTTGTCTGGGAGGTAGCGGACATCAATCTGGTTTTTGAAGATTATCATTACGTCTTTCCTGTTGTCGGTCTTGTCTAAGTCTTCTATGTCAAAGTCGTCTATGTCGTCGTTTTTTAGCTTGGATTCGAGGACTGAGCGCTTCTCGTCAACCATGATCCCGACACTTGTTACATCCATTTTTTTCACCTGCGAATTATGTTATGTTATTAAAGTGTTAATTTTTTAAAGATATATGTGCGCGAAGTGGAGATATTTGGAGAATCCTAAGCTTTTTGATTGATGGGTCAGATTTTATACAGAAAAATCAAAAAAAGTGAC
>DAOVYR010000148.1 GCA_030635525.1 Candidatus Nanohalarchaeota archaeon
CTGATAACATGCAGGAAACAGAAACATTAGAATTCAAGAAATCAACATCCGAGTTAAAAGAAGCTTTGATCTCCATAGTATCAATTTTAAACAAACACAAAAAAGGCAAATTGCTCTTCGGCATCAAGCCAAATGGCGAAATAGTAGGCCAGACCGCAACAGAAAAAACCATACGGGATGTTGCCAAAACGATATCCGACCATATTGAACCAAAAATATATCCGCAAGTCAGAAAAGAAAAAATAGAAAATAAAGACTGCATTATCGTGGAATTTACAGGAAATGACGGACCCTATTCCGCTTACGGAAGATTCTATAAACGGGTTGCAGATGAAGACAGGCAGTTAAGTGCAATGGAATTAGAAAACCTAATCCTTGAAAAAAACAAGGAAAAAATGAGGTGGGATACAGACATTTGCGCAAAAGCCAAACTAAGCGACATAAGCGAAGAAAAATTAATAACTTTTCTGGAAAAATCAGGAAAAAGCTTTGATGGTATTGAGAGTTCATTTAAAAAATTAAACTTAATGAGCGACAACAAACTTCTGAATGCCGCAGTAATCTTATTTGGAAAGAACCCCGCAGATTTTTTTCCGAACGCAAGATTAAGATGCGCAGTATTTGGAACAACTAATACCTCTTATATAATCGACATGCAGGATTACAAAGATGATATATTTAACCTGATAGATCAGGCTGAAAACTACATCCTGAAAAATATTCACATTGGCATGAAACTGGATGGGCTAAGGAGAGTAGATGTTCCGGAGATAAATCAAAAAGCATTCAGGGAAGCAATAATCAATGCATTCTGCCACCGCGATTATTGGAAATATGATTCCGTAAACATTGCAATATTTAAAGACCGGCTTGAGATAAGAAGTCCCGGCTTATTATATGGCGATTTAACAATTAATCGCATCAGGAAAGAAAATGTCTCTGTGAGGAGAAATGAGCTTATTGCTGATATATTCCATGATGTCCATTATGTTGAAAAATGGGGAAAAGGGATAAGTTTAATTCTGGATAAAGAGCCGAATACGCAATTTAAGGAAGTTGCCACACTATTTATAACTGTATTTAAAAGAAAAACGATAGAAGAAGCCACAGAAGAAAGCATGGAAAAGACAATCCCCGAAAGTTCAGAGGAAAAGTGGTCAGAAAAGTTGGTAGAAAAGTTGGTAGAAAAGGTAGGTAGAAAATTAAGTGAAAATCAGGTCAAAATTTTAAAGCTCATGCTGGTAAACAGGTATGTCAGTAAAAAGGAAATATCTGAAAAAATAGGTATCAGTACAACTGCTATTGATAAAAATATATCTAAATTGAAAGAAAGTGGTGTTTTAAAAAGAATAGGTCCCGACAAAGGCGGACACTGGGAAGTAATAGAGTGATAACATGCACATAACAATCAACTGCGCTAAAAGCCTCGACAGCATCCTCGAGGGCAACTACTCAAACAAAAAAGACTGGAAAAGAGTCTATGAACTTCGCGCAAAAAGCGACGCCATTATGGTCGGCATAAACACAATCCTGAAAGACAACCCGCGCCTGACAACCCACAACACAGGAAAAGAGCCCGTAAAGATAGTAATCGACAGCAGATGCAGAATCCCAAAAGACGCAAGAATATTCCAAACAAAAACAATAGTGGCAGTCTCAAAAAAAGCACCCAAAGAGCGCATAGCCGAAATCCAAAAAAAAGCAAAAATAATCCTCTGCGGGAAAGAAAAAGTAGACTTATGCGCCCTAATGAACGAACTCCAGAAAACAAGCATAAACACACTGATGATAGAAGGCGGCGGAACATTAATATCCTCAATACTAAACCTAAACCTCGCAGACGAACTGATAGTGGCAATAGCGCCACAGATCACCTCAAAAGGCATCCGCTTTGTAGAAAAAGAACTTAAAGCGCCCATAAACCTCAAACTAAAAGACATCCAAAAACTAGACGAAATAGTAGTCTTAAAATATGACGTATTGAAGTAAGCAACCCGAATCGTATTCCATACAATACAATAAACCCCCGAAATTGTATTCTATAAAATACAGCCCGTTCACTTCTTCTTATCCTCTACAAGATGCTTGGTTTTAGCAAGATCCTTCTTATACACGATAGTTCGATGCGGGAACGGTATCTCAACACCTTCCTTATCAAACCTCTTCTTGATGGACTCAAGCAAATCATAACCTGTCCGCATAGCCACCGGCTGGTCCGGCGCCCAGAAAAGCAGCCTCAAAGTAACACCGCTATCACCAAGCTTCTTAATCCGTACAATCGGAATTCCCGGGGTGCTGATATCCTTCGACGTATTAATATCCAAAACATTCGGGTGCTTCAAAGTCTCCTCCATCATTATTTTGCGCGCAAGATCAATATCAGAATCATAGCTGATAGACACATCAAGGAACTTCAGGATTTTCTCATCACCAAGACTATAATTAATAATTGGGTCCTTGCTGATAATATGGTTCGGGATAACTATCCTCTTGTTCTCCCATGTCCTTATGACTGTATGGCGCAGAGTAATATCCTCGACCACCCCATACTCATCAGAAATCCTGAGCTTATCCCCAAGCCGGAACGGCTGAAAAATCGCAAGACTGACACCTGCAACAAGATTGGCAAGCGTCTCCTGCGCCGCAAACCCGACAACAATACCGATAACCCCGACACCCGCAAACATGCCTACAGAAACCGCGCGCAACTCAGGAATCGAATAAAACACAAGCCCGAGCCCAAGAACGTAAATGAATACCTTTGTAATATTCCTCAACACTCTCTGCCTTGTCGGGTCTATCTTTCCCCTGACCCTCGAAGCCCCTTCAAGCCGGAATAAAGCGCGATCAACAAAATGCGCAACCAAAGGCGTAGCCAGAAGAATCAGCACAGGCACCATTATTTCAGGCGCAATCAGACCAGACAACAATTCCATATTCAAATCCATTTTATCAACAGACCAATTTAGTCATCAAAGGTTATATAATTTTGATAAGATCTCTAAAAAAACAGGGTCCAACCGACAATTAGCTTTTTATGATTTCCTGAACATAAAAACACCATGACAAAAAACACAGTAACATCATCCGCACCCGGAAACATATTCTTCTTCGGCGAATTCGCAGTAATCTACAATAAGCCATGCATAATAGCATCAGTAGACAAAAGAACAACAGTCACAGCAAACCTAAGAACCGACGACAAAGTGATCATAGAATCCGCCGCATTCGGCACCGCAACCGCAATCCTCACAAACCGCCTCACAGACTACGAAAGCAAAGCCCCCGAACTATACCCTCTCCTTGACTTTATCTCAGACCTTGTCTTGAAACTAAAAATCACACAAGGCCTCACCCTGAAAATCACATCCGACATCCCCGTAAACTCCGGCATGAGCAGCTCAACAGCAGTATTCTCATCAATCCTGAAAGCACTCACAAATTTGTCAGGCAAAAACATAGACAATAAAGACTACTTTGACTGGATATACCCTCACCAGATAAAGATACACGGCGGCAAAGCATCAGGAAGCGAAATAATATCGTCGTCTGTAGGCGGCTTTAACATAGTAAAAAAGAAACAGGACAAAATCACATTCGACTCACTTGGAACACAGAATTTCAGTGTCGTCATAGCAGACACAAAAGTATCAGCCCCCACAGCACAGACCGTCGGCTATCATCTTCCAAGCATGGAGGCGCGCTTCCCGTCAATGGTAAAAGGCATCTTCGAAAACATAGAAAAACTAACCCTCGACGCCAAAACAGCCATCCGGAACAATGACCTCGAAGAAATAGGACACCTCATGAACGAAAACCAGGCTCATTTATCAAAACTCGGAATGTCCCATCCGAAACTCGACGACTGCATCTCATCAAGCCTTGACGCAGGTGCCCTCGGC
>DAOVYR010000041.1 GCA_030635525.1 Candidatus Nanohalarchaeota archaeon
GATTTATATAAATGTGTGTTGTTCGCTTTTTGTCGTTTTCAGATGGGCTATATTTTTTTATAAGTGAAGAAGAAGTTGTATATTTAATGGTGTGAGTTATACAACAGGTCACAAGGAAATGCAGGTGCAGCTTATAGAGAATGATTTGGGTCTGGAGGTATTTAAATTTTTCAAATCAGTCTCAAGAATTTCTTCAGTGCAAGGTGCTTGGGCGGCTCGTAAGTTTTGCCTAACAGGCGCGCTGCGATTCTTTTGTATTCTATTGATGCGGGAGAATATGGTACATTAGATACTACAGGCACTTTCTCAAAAATGCTTTTTTTTACGTTCATGTCTTCGGGTACGATTCCGATTACTGATGTTTCACACATGGTTTCGATATCTTCGGGTGTCAATTCCCAACCATTGTTTTTGACTCTTGTAATTATGACCCCGAATATGTTTTTTTTCATGTCTCTTGCCATCCTGGATATTTTTGCTCCATTGGCGACTGTCGGCATTTCAGGGTTTGTGACAATGATTACTTCGTCACAGGCATCTAATATTGAGATGGCGCCTTTATCCAGACCTGCGGGGGAGTCTACTATGATGGTAGCATCTAATTTATTCAGGGCAAGTCTCATTTTGGATACATCAGCATCCAGTAATTCCAGATCTATAGATGACGGGATAAATTTCAGGCCTGTCTGGTGCATGTATATTGCACGACTTATGTCTATATTCTCGTTGAGGACATCCTGAAGATTATTTGGAAACATGTACAGGCCCAAATGAATGCCCATTGTTGATGCAGTTGTGTCTGCGTCTACTACTATTACATCTTCACCAAATTCGTGTAGCGCAAGGGCAATATTGAGTGAAGTCACTGTTTTGCCTGTGCCTCCTTTTCCTGAAACGATTCCTAGTATCTTTGCCATAATATCACCATCATTACTATTAAGTTTACTATTAAGTGCGATACTATTAAATACTTTGTGGTAGTTACACGGAACAATACGTCAAACCGGGTGAAAAAGGAGGGATGATATCATGTTTGTTTCGGAACATATTTCAGGTTTGATCCGCATATAGGACAGCTATCTTCTGTGGTTTCCACTATTTTTTTGCATCCTATGCATTTTTTGTGCCATGTGAATTTGCGCTTGATGCCTTTTCTGGACAGGGGAAGCGATTCTATTTTCAGGTGCCTGCATAGGTTCTGGACTGCATAGTCGTCTGAGACTACAACTGTGTTTTTGCCTTTTTCCCTGAAGTGGAGCGCAAGGGCCACAATTGCCTTATCTGTTTCTGATAGTTTGTCGTTTGTTTGTTTTGCAGCTTCTTCTGCGCTTTTTTTGTGCCTGCTTTCCGGTTCCAGTATGGCAAGGCCAAGCCTTTGCATCCTGTCGAATTCTATTGATGCCTGATTGCTTTTCATTTCTTCTGCTACTTCGAAGACTGTTGCGCATGGTTTTCCTTCGATGAGAGGTGTTTGTCTTTCCAGGAATACTGTTGAGTCCAAAATGTAGAGCTTTTCTGCCTGCATGGGTATTAGTTGAATCGGATAAATATTTATAGTTCTGTGTTGAATTGTCTTGTGGGATAAGTATGATTAAACATGTTATGACGCCGGCACCCTTTGACCGGATTATGAGGAAGTCTGGTGCAGAGAGGGTTTCTGAAGGAGCTGCAAGGGAACTTAGGGATGTTGTTGAAGATATTGCTGAGAATCTGTCCAAGGAGATTGTTGTGGTTGCGCGCCACGCCGGCAGGAAGACTATTAAGAAGGAAGATGTTGAGCTTGTTATGAGGCATCATTGAGTGGTTTCTTGTTTTTGTGTATGATTGTTTGGTTCTGGTTCTTTTTTTTCATTGTAGAAATCATCTACTGAGTCTGATGAGGGTAGGGATAGTGACTGGTATACCCTGAAGCTCTCGCATGGCGATTCAAGCATTTCTTTTATTGTTTTTTTGTTTCTTTTGTTGATGTCTTCCATGTCTGTCCTGTATTCTTTGGTTTCTTTTTCTGTTTTTTTTCTTGCCAAGTGCCTAAGAAGGATGAATTGGTATCTCTTTTTTTCCGGTTTGGTTATGTTGTCTGTGGATTGTTCTACTTTTGTGTTTCCTGTGAATGATTTGCAGTCTGATTCTACGTGTTCGATCAGGTCTGATAATTCTGATTTTTGGATTTCTGTGTCTATCTTGAAGTGATGTGAGCATGCATTGGATGTGAATACTAATTTATAGAGTTTGTCGTTGTCTCCTTTGTATGTTACTGCGAATAGCATTTTTTGCACCTTTTTCTGTCTGGGTTTGTGTATGTCTGTAAGTTATTTGTGTGTCCATAAATAAATATGTGTGGTTTGAGTATGGTACGCGTTTCAAAGTGGCTTTTTTCCGGTATTTATTCATGCAAACTGCGCCAAGGTGCGCTGATGCCTTATGTTTGACAAAAGCCTGCTTTCTTTTTCATAGCGCTCAAAAGGTAATTTTAGTTTTGATTTCATGTGCGCAAGCGCGCCACCAAGTGTATCGAACTTATCGGGCTTGTTTTGGAATGCGCCTCTTATTGTTTCGCGGATTACCCATACGCCCATTGGGGTGTCGTATTCCGGGTGGACCTCTCTTATTATTAGAGATGCGGCCTGTCTTTTTATCCCGGACAGATATTCTGCGACAGCAAGCCTTGCTGAATAATAGGCGCCTGTTACGTTGGATGCGTATGTTTTTCTGCCATAGTAGTTTTCGTGGTCTGAGAATATGATGGGTGCTGCGCCTTGCGGGTTCCATACACTTTTAGGGAATTTTGTCTCTATGACTTCAAACTGCCATTCACCTGGTATCACAAGAATCTCAAAATGGTTCCCAAGATATGTGTTTCGAAACACAAGATAGTCGCTTAGCAGTTTATACTCCTTTATTTTCCTGATCCGGTTTTTGGATATTGAATCATCAACAGCTGTAATTGTCCATCTTGTAGGTACCAGTTTCCTGCTTTTCTCAATACCCAAAAGACCAAGAGACATAATCTTCGTAATTGTACTCTCGTCAATATTTTTCTTGTAAAGATATTCTATTGCGCCTGTAGCTTTGAGATCCGTATCACCAACCGCTCTCTCAACAGGGCGCGCAACTGTGGGGTTGCCTGTGATTTTTGCTTTCTTTACCGCTGCAGGAGAGCCGATCGGCGCCATCCTTGTGTCAAAGGACATGGTGTATTTTGGTTTTCTTTCGAGCCAATATTCTGCATCAACCTGATTTTTTGATTGCGCTATTTCCTGTGCAATATCGAGGAATTTGTTGTCTGGTGATTTTATGCTGACTTTTGCTCTTACTGCGACCATGCCTGATCTTCTGTTTAGGATGTCGGGGATTTTGAGATCTGATTTATACCAGAATCCGGGGTTGTCTCTTGTCCATGAATATTTGTCTTCGCGCGTGGGTGTAAGGATGTTCAGGTTTACTTTAGGGTAATCTGCGCGGCCTACAAAACAGCTTGGCGGGCTTGTGCCTGTGAAATTGGTGCCTGTGTTTTCAATGACTTTTGAGAATTGTTTCACTTTTGAGATTATCTGGCAAAATGGCTTTTTGCAAAGGTTTCTTCCTTTGCATCTTGTGCAGAGGTTGTAGTCCATGAAATTAGATTGTGAAAATAGATTTAAATGATGTTTTGACCTAAGTATCCGTGTTTGAACAATACATATAAATACTTTTACTTATAATTGATACTTGGTAATATCTATGAGTACTCTAAATGTATCTTGGAACTCCATGAAAAAACAGGTATCTAGAGTGGCTCATGCCCTGATTATCGGAAATACAGGTTTCGGATGCTAATCGGGGATGATTCTACAAAGAATATACCAAAAAGATGACCTACAATTTTTTTCTACAGGCAATGAATGTTTTTATATAGCTCTGCTCTTTGCAGCCTCACGATGAATTGACTTGCAATTCATCCGGGCCCAAGTTTTCCAGAAAAAGGGCAGGGCCATATATCTTCTAATACTTTTTGGGATTTAATTTGTGTACCCAGTACTATATGTCAATTAAATACAGGAGGCTGATAATTATGAATAATAAGATTTCAGGTAACAGTAATGAAGAATACGACTTCGAATACTATTACACAAAGATAATGTGACGCTGTGCGTTTGGATAATTGTGTATCGTAGCCATAGAAAATTTATTACCTTAGGTAATGTTTTCCATGGCTACAGCACTTTTTACAGATAATTGCAGTGATTTTTACAGTTTTATGTCATATTCTTGCAAAATCAACAACAAAACATATAAAGTTTTTATGGAAATAATCATCGGTATACTCTCTGGTCCGGTGGCTCAGGCGGTTAGAGCACCACGCTGATAATAAACTTCTGTATTTTTTCAGAACAATATCTGATACGTGGGGGTCGTGAGTTCAAATCTCACCCGGACCATTGACTATAAAAATCATGGGATATTGGTAAAAGTTGAAAAATCCCAAGCTTTTTTATTGTCAGTATATACTTTATATACAATAAAAAACAAAAAAATAATTATCGGAGGAAATTCAAATGAATCTTGAAATTCAATTTGCACTTGCAGGAGGCATTGCAGCAATACTTTTTGCAATTTATCTGACAGTAAGTGTATTAAGAAAAGACGCTGGTACAGAAAAGATGAAAGAGATATCCGGCGCAATACATGAAGGTGCAATGGCATTCATGCACAGGGAATATAAAACAATTGCAATATTTACTGTAATCATTACAGCTATCCTTGCTGTTGCAATAAAGGAGAGTTACCCAACAGCTTTGGGCAGTCATGCAACGGCTTTGGGATTTTTTGTTGGGGCAGTGCTTTCTGCTACTGCCGGCTATATCGGTATGAACGTCTCTGTGCGTTCAAATGTACGTGTGGCCAATGCAGCGAAAGACGGCCTTAACAATGCATTAAATATAGCATTCCGTGGCGGAGCTGTTACGGGTATGGCTGTTGCCGGACTCGCGCTGATTGGAGTAACTGTATTCTATTATCTCTTCAGGGATCCGCTCGCTATTGTCGGATTCGGATTTGGCGCATCGCTTGTCAGCCTGTTCGCGCGGGTCGGCGGGGGAATATATACAAAGGCTGCGGATGTCGGTGCTGATCTTGTGGGCAAGGTTGAGGCAGGCATACCTGAAGACGACCCAAGAAACCCCGCAGTAATTGCAGATAATGTCGGTGACAATGTCGGCGACTGCGCAGGGATGGGTGCAGACCTTTTCGAGACTTACGCCATCACAGCAATCGGCGCAATGTTGCTTGGTCACCTGCTGCTTTCACATGAGTACTATGTTATATACCCGCTCCTGCTTGGCTCTGTTGCACTTTTTGCATCAATACTCAGCACATTTGTCGTGAAAGCAAAACACAATATAATGGGCGCACTTTACAGGGGTGTCATAACCGCAAGCATCCTATCTGCAATAGGATTTTATTTCATAACAAACTATTATCTGGCACCTTTAAGTGAGATAAGTTCAATGAACGTTTACTATACAACGCTTATCGGGCTTGCACTTGCGATTGCGTTGTTCGCAATAACAGAGTATTATACTTCAACGAGATACAAGCCGGTGAGGTCGATTGCCGAGGCATCACTCAGCGGTTCGGCAGTGAATATCATTACGGGTCTTGCAGTCGGTCTTGAGAGTACTGCTATCCCGTTAATCCTTATATCTGCAGCTATTATCGGGTCTTTCCAGCTGGCAGGACTTTATGGTATAGGGATATGTGTCATGGCTATGATATCTCTTACTGCAATGATTATTGCGCTTGATTCATACGGGCCTATAACTGATAATGCCGGCGGCATTGCGGAGATGGCGAAACTACCGCAGAAGACAAGAGAGATTACAGATGCTTTGGATTCTGTAGGTAATACAACGAAGGCAGTGACAAAGACGTTTGCTATCGGTTCTGCGGCACTTGCTGCATTGACATTGTTTGCGGCTTTTGTTCATGAGATTGAGCGTGTTATCGGAGAAGAGGTAGTGTTTGCTATTGATGATCCACGCGTGCTTGTCGGCCTGTTCATTGGCAGTATGATACCTTTCCTTTTCAGTTCATGGTGTATGCGCGCTGTCGGTCGGACCGGGTTTAAGGTAGTTGAGGAAGTAAGGCGCCAGTTCAGGGAAATCAAGGGCATTATGACATATAAGGCAAAGCCGGATTATGCAAAGTGCGTTGATATCGTAACGGTTTCCGCGCTTCATGAGATGAGAAATCCTGCGCTTCTTGCAGTGGTTGCACCGCTTGCGGTAGGGTTCTTGCTTGGTCCGCTTGCGCTTGGAGGACTGCTTTTGGGTTCGATACTATCTGGTGTACTTCTTGCTATACAGATGTCAAACGGTGGCGGCGCATGGGACAATGCCAAAAAGTATATTGAAGACGGCAATTACGGCGGCAAGAATTCAGATGCGCACAAGGCAGCGATTGTCGGGGATACAGTCGGCGACCCGTTCAAGGATACAGCAGGACCTGCTATTAATCCATTGATTAAGGTCATGAATACGATTGCGCTTATTTTCATTGCTTTGATTGTGAAGTATGCGCTGTTCTAAACGCTGAAGATTCCGCAACTCTATTGAGTAGCATGCGGAATCTTTGCGTGTCAACAACCATTGGTGATATGTGTGGGGTATGCGAGGCATACCGTTGGTCTATTGATTGGCGGTTGTTGACAGACACATAGAAACTCATCGGCCTGAACCCTTGTTCAGGCACTCTTTTTTATTTTTTCGCAAATAGGTACGCTGTAGACTATTGCGGTTAGGTTTTTCGCTTTTTATTATATTTTCTTTCATGTTCCTGCACTTCGCAAATTCGTGTGCTTTACCTCTTCCTGTTGACAATATTCAATACATACACGCCAACGAAGCACAAAACCGAAAACACTGCTAACTGTAGTACAGGCGCAGACACAGAAAAGATATCAAACCCGAACAATACAAGCTTTCTAAAAACAGTTATCGCCATATTCAGTGGATTATATAGAGAAACAAACTGCAAACCAGATGATATTTTCTCTAACGGGATAATCAACTCTGAAAAGAAGACAATCACTATCAAAAAAGAGAGTGCTGCAAAAAACGTTGATTGCTCTGTACCAAAACACGAAGCAATAAACATACCACAAAGAATGAATGCCGATCCGACAACAAAAAGCGCAATCGCAAGCGACATAGGATTCAAAGCAGTATAAACACCAAAATAGAACAACACCAGCATGAAAATACTCATCTGAACAAACAAAACAATCAGATTTGTCAGGTATGTTCCGAAAATAAATAACCAATCAGACGTAGGACAAATTATATTCCGATTCATTGTGTTTGAAAGTTTTTCGCGTATTGAAATAAGAGCAGCAATTAAAACAGCACTGAACGCCAGCATAATTGCGAGAAGAAACGGTGAGATATAATCAAAAGAAGACTTGTCTTTAGTCACAGGCCTGATAACAATATCCAGTGGAGTAACGAGAGCCTCTGCACTGAGATTCCCATATTCATCAAGTCCTTCAAATTCACTGAGGCTATCAATTATAGAACTCAAATCATTCCTGTTTACCTTAATGGAGTACACGATACTTTCAAGGTCTGATGACATATCATCTCTAAGTTTATGGATTTTATTGCTCTTGGACAGCGTCAATGCATTGGCATCACTTTCAATATCTGCCAGATTCTTCTTCGTCAGATTAAGATTCGCATCTATATCATCCAGTTCACCTGTGGCAGCAGTCATGCTTGCCCTGAGACTGTCAAGATTCTTTGTCGACTCCTCAAGCTCTGCCTGCATCTCAACTGTTGTCTCAATCATTGAATCAAGTTCAATAATCTGCTCGTCAAGATAGGTCACCTTCTCATCAGCCATCTCTGAGGTAACATCAATGATATAACAGCACTGGAGAGGATCCGATATTGCCTGAAGATTAACAGAGAGATCATCTTTCACAGCCTTGCACTGCAGGTAAATGCTCTGGACTGTGTCTGATTCATAACTTACCTCACTAAGATCATAAATACCGCAATTATATTGCGCATACTTCTGGAGTGTATAAGACCTCAACTCAATACAGTCACTTCTTTCCCCTACCATATCATCTCTTGTACTTTTGAACTTCGATTCGAATTCAGCAAGCTTGTTTTTGTTTTCACTTATCAGCACGGAAAAATTCC
>DAOVYR010000196.1 GCA_030635525.1 Candidatus Nanohalarchaeota archaeon
GAATCAAATATTTCCGCCGCGCTTTTCTCTTCTTCGGTCTGGCATATGCTTTTAGGTTATTTCTACACACTCTATTGATCAGTAAGATTGCCTTTGATTTTATCCTGCCGATGAGAATGCTGTTTCCTCTTTGCACTCTGATTGTAGCCTATTTAAGCACCATGGCCCTCCTTTATCTGGCTTACAGCACAATCTGGAAGAGAATCAACTTCGAACATTTCCTTCATATCTCAAACATTATAGCCTTAATAGTGGCCGGGCTGGCCTTTGTCTCAAGATCCCCTGCTCTGGTCTCAATGATTCAGTTTTTGATGCTATTATTCATCATCATCCTCATCATCACCAAAAAACACAAAAAAGGCAAAAAGAGACTGCCGATGAGAGCAGTATATTTCCTTATCTCTCTATTTTGGCTCATAAACTTATTTGTATTAGGTCCGGGAAGAGTTATCCCCTTCGAATTGGAGTTGAGTTTGCAGATAATTTCCGTCATTGTATTTTTCATAATATATTACAAAGTGGCCAAGTGGGTAAAATGACTAGAAAAAGAGACCGTCTGGGGGTCATATATGATATCTTAAGGATAATAAGGGCGAATTATAACTCCATCAGACCCACACCTCTTCTGAGATACTCTAATCTGTCATCACAAAGTTTCTCAGAATATTATCAGGAGTTGCTGGATAAAGGATTTATCAAAGAGGTGATTGACAAAAAAGGAAAAAAGTACATAACATTGACAGATAAAGGTTTCAAATATCTTGAGAAGTACAAGTTGATTATAGGATTCGTCGATGAATTCGAATTATGAACATTTTCTCACTTCTTCATCCTCTTAAGCCGAAACACATTCTCCCGCTCCATCTCCTCTAAGCGCAGTCGTATAAACGCTGCCTGATTCTTCATCCGCGGGATGACCGAAAACTCAAGCGCATTAACTCTCCTTTTCGTCTTCTCAATCTCATCAAGCAATTTCAGAATAGTGGTCTCAACCTCAGCCGCAAGCACAACCTTGTCAACAACATGCTCATAAGCATAAGCAGCCTCATCAATCCGGGAGCTCGACCCAATCAGCCCATACCCTCTCTCATGCATGTGCTTGACAACATTCGTAGCCGATATCTTCGGCACAACAACCCCCATCACATTCTTGCTCGTAACCTCAATCCTCGGACACTCCTTCAAAGCCATCGCATAAGACTGCACACTAAGCGCCCCGTCAATAGACTCAGCGACATTGACGCACCGGTCAGCCTTCACATACTCTGCCGTCAGCTCAGAGCGCACACTCTTAGCCTTCTTGAGAGTATCAAAAAACTCCAAAATCAGCCCGTCTCTCTTCTTTTTCAGCAGATTATACCCTGATTCAGCTAACTTGATGCTCTTCTTGAGCTTCATCAACTCAGACCGTGTAGGTTTAACATCCTGTGCCATTCAAATCACCATAACCATCTATCACTATGTTGTCCATTCAATATACACTTCAATTCTTCTTATCATGCGTGTGGCTTAGTGCCCTAGGCACTGACGCCGCACAAAGCGCGAGCCGATTTAGCGGCCATCACCTTTCAAACCATCTTCACCAATAATTCTATTTTCCGTGTGGCTTAGTGCCGTAGGCACTAATGCCGCACAAAGCGCGAGCCGATTTAGCGGCTCTTATAATATTTCTTCTTAATCTTAGGACTCACTCTCGTAAGCTCATCCTCAGGTATTGAAGAAAGCAGATCCCACGAAATATCAAGCGTCTTCTCAATATTCCTGTCCTCTTTCTTGCCCTGCCTTACAAACTTATCCTCAAACGCAGCAGCAAACTTCAAAAGCCTCTTATCGCGATCAGAAAGCGCTTCTTCACCCACAATCGCAACAAGACCTCTTAGATCCCGCCCCTCGGCATATCCTGCATACTGCTGGTCAGAAACATTCTTATGGTCATCCCGCGTCTTGCCTTCCCCTATACCGGAATTCATCAGCCGCGAAAGCGACGGCAGCACATCGACAGGCGGGTAGATATTATTCCTGTGCAACTCCCTTGAAAGCACAATCTGCCCTTCAGTGATATACCCTGTCAGATCAGGTATAGGATGCGTAATATCATCCCCGACCATAGTAAGAATAGGTATCTGTGTAATTGACCCTTTCCTGCCCTGTATCATACCTGCCCGCTCATAGATGGTAGCAAGATCAGTATACATGTACCCCGGATACCCACGTCTTCCGGGAACTTCCTCGCGCGCAGCCCCGATTTCACGAAGCGACTCGCAATAATTAGTCATATCCGTAAGGATAACAAGCACATGCATATTCTTCTCATATGCAAGATACTCAGCAGCAGTAAGCGCCATCTTCGGCGTGATCAGCCTCTCCACAGCCGGGTCATCTGCAAGATTCAAAAAGACGACAGCCCTCTCAAGCGCACCAGTCTGCTCAAAATCCGAGATAAAATACTGCGCCTCTTCATTCGTGATACCCATCGCAGCAAACACAACCGCAAACTCGCCTTTCTGGCCGACAACTTTTGCCTGTCTTGCAATCTGCAAAGCAATCTCATTATGCGGCAATCCTGACCCCGAAAAGATAGGAAGCTTCTGCCCGCGCACAAGCGTATTCATAAGATCAATCGTAGATATCCCTGTCTGTATAAAATCTGCCGGAGGCGAACGTGCATACGGGTTGATAGCCGCACCCATGATATTCATCTTCATCTCAGGCACAATCTCAGGCCCGTCATCAATCGGTTTTCCTGCACCTGAAAGAATCCTCCCGAGCATATCCGAAGAAACCGGAAGCTCAATAGTCTTACCGAGGAACTTGACCCTCGAATTCCTGTCAATACCGCTGGTCCCTTCAAAAATCTGCACAACAAC
>DAOVYR010000035.1 GCA_030635525.1 Candidatus Nanohalarchaeota archaeon
GTTATTAGTTTTGTAATATTCCATGTCTCTTTCATCCAGTCTATAATCTCTTTTTTAGTAAATTTTAATTTCAATAAGATCAGCAAAAAAACAATTGATGCTCCAAAAAGCATTAATTTTAAATTAAAAGCTATCTGAAGACCATTGATGATCAATATCCCTATAAGTAGTGCAAAGAATGATAGAATTGTTGTTTTTGATTTCTGCGGTTCTGATATTGAATCTGGGAACGCATTTCCATCTTCCACCGATTTTCTCTGGAATAAAAAGTGCATTATCAAGCCAATAATTATGGATAATGAGATGGCAGCAATCGCTCTTGCTATGCCCAGGTCAAAACCTAAAACCTGTGCCGTGTAAATTATTGCGAGCAGGTTGATTGCCGGACCTGAAAAAAGAAAAGTGATGGCAGGACCCAGGCCGGCACCTCTTTTCTTTATCCCTGCAAACAAAGGCAAAATCGTGCATGAACAGACAGCCAAAATGCAGCCAGAAACAGCAGCAACAGAGTAAGAAATGTATTTGTCGGTTTTCGGACCTAAGTACTTCAAGACATACTCTTTTTTAAGAAAAACCGCAATCGCTCCTGCTATGAAGAAAGCGGGAATCAGGCAGGTTACTACATGGGCTGACAAATATTCAGTTAATGCATTAACCCCTGAAAAAAATAAATCGGCTATAATCATTCTTAAAACCACCATATCAGAATTGTATAATAGACCCCGACCAAAAGAAAGATTATCGAGACAACATACCTCATGTATTTTTCAAATGCCTGGACCTTGTTCATTATAGAGCCGAGTTTTGATACACTATAAACAAGTATGAATGAGAATAAAATTACAGGCAGCCCTGTAGCAAATGCAAATACGGATGGAATCACTATGCCGTCACCAAATTTCAGGGCGATGGGGATCAGCATTCCAAAGAACAGGACTGCACTAAAAGGACAAAAAGCCAATGCAAAGATAACGCCCAGGCTAAAAGCACCAAAATATCCCTTTTTAGATAGTTTATCTTTCAGGCTGTCCAGCCTTTTGCTATTTCTGACAAAATTGAATTTAATTACGTTTAACATCGTCAACCCGATAAATATCAGCAGAGGCCCTAGAGTTCTTTCACCATATTTTTGTAGAAAGAAAGAGATTGCCTGAACATTCAGGCCCAGGTAAACGATTATAGATGCGAGAACAACATAAGTAAACATTCTTCCTGCAGTATAAATAAAACCTGTGATGAGAGTATGTTTTCCATTGTCTATTTTTTTAGAGATAAATGCAACGGCGGTTATGTTTGTTGCCATCGGGCATGGGCTTATGGCAGTCATCAGCCCGATAAAAAAAGCAGCGATTATACCGATATCGCTTGTGCCCATTGACTCCATGAAAGCCATCAGATCCATTTTAATTCCCTTCAAGCTTTTGATCAAGGACCTGTTTTAGATAATTCATGTAATCCTGTTTATCCTTTATCTTATACCAGACATTGGTGTTTTCCTCTTTTGAAAAACTTCCGTCTGCCATGTAAACACCGATCCACAATGACGAACCCGTTGCACCGTATTTTGTCGTGCGTTCTTTGTTTTCAGGAAGTTCAGCATTTATATGTTCAAATACTATTTTTCCTGAATTTAATTCATCCGAAAAGTATGTTTTGACTGTTTCTTCTGCGTATGCTCCGACTGTCTTGCATGAGTAGCATTGTTGTGTCCTGTGAAAATGAAACACTTCTATTTTTTGTATTGCCATACCTTCTGTATTTGTTGCGTCTGTTGCCTGGTTTGTTTCCTGTGCTGTTGTGGCCCTTGTAAGTGTTGTATTGCCGGAAAGATTCGTTTCTGTATTCCCTGTACACCCGGAAATGATGATGTATGCTATAATCGCCAGCATCAATAGCCCAAAAAAATATCTGTTTCTCATATTATTCCAACCATTTTTTTATTTCTTCAATATCGGGAATTCTTCCGCTACACTTGACTTCGCCGTCAATCACTATTGCCGGAGGCGACATGACACCATAATCAATTATCTCATTGATGTCTGTCACTTTGATGACTTCTGCTTTTATGCCGATATCATCCAATGCCTTTCTTGCGTTTTCTTCAAGTTTTTTGCATTTTGGGCAGCCTGTCCCTAATATTTCGATTTTCATTTTCTATCACCCATACAGCAACTCTTTTTCAATTTTTTACCTTTTGGATAATCTAATGCCTTAAAAACATCGCAAACCCTGTAATCTTTTATTTTGTAAAATATCTTTTTGCCGTCTCTTCTGGATTCCAGAATACCCCAGCTCTCAAGTTTTCCAAGCTGGATTGAAACAGTTGATTGTGTTCTTTTTGTATACGGAACAATTTTACAGACGCATTTTTCGCCGTCCAGCAGGAATTCTACTATCTTTAATCTTGTTTCATCTGAGAGGGCTTTCAAAACTTTGAGTGTTTCTTTCATATTTACATATTGACAACTATCAATATTTATAAAGTTATTGTTTTAGAATCTTTCTTCTGAAGGTTTTGAAAATGGGTATTTTTTCGGGTATGAGTGGTTTGATTTTATTCATAATGTGCTCTGGCAGGGTGGATTGATAGCGCTTGTGATTGCGATATGGTGGGTGTGGCTTGAGAAGGTCGCCTGTGTTTCGGGTGGGCGTAGCAGAAGAAAGCGAAGAACCAGAAAAAAATAATTTATTTATTGGAAATTTATGGAAAAGGAATGTAGCCATATGGGTCTATTCTCCGCTTTCCGATTGCATCATATTCCAGTGTAATTTCACGTTCTTTGAAACCAATTGGAAGGATAGCAGTTTTTATGACTGCTTTTTGTGAACTAAGTTTATAATCCGCGAAGGTGTCTTCTAGCCTTACCACCAAATCGCCAAGTTTAAATACTCCTTCAGTTTCCTCACCAGGATATATACTGCATGTTGATTTTTTAGTTGATTCGAAGTAATTTATCAGATATAGTTCTTCTGTAACCTTATTTTCAAGATACTCTTTGAATTTAGGATATCTATGCTCTAACAAAGAACTATGTTGACTGTCATTTATAACTAACATAAAACCTATATTGTATAGTTAAATTGATAAAAGGAGTGATTTTAACTACTGTCACATTACAGTCAAACTGCTAACTTATTGAAATGTCAGCGGATTCACTACATATCGTAGATGGTGTAATTAATTCTCTTTCAGAAAAGTGAAAATTCACTTCAAAAATACATGCCCGATGCGCTTGTCCCAGATCCACGGGTCTTCTGTTTTTGCGTTTTCTTTCAGGGTTATGAACTGGTAGAGTTTGGCGTCTGCGTCGTCAGCGAAGTGGATGGCTACTGCTTCTGCAAACTGCGGTTTTTTCGGGGCTCCCCATTCGAGTTCCTTATGATGAGAAAGTATCATGTGCGCGATTTTTAGCTTGAGGGTTGTCGGGAAACCTTCAATCTTCTTAATCTTATCCAGGACTATCTGCTCGCCAATCACTACGTGACCCCTGAGCATGCCCTCTTCTGAGATGTCTATGCTTGTTGTGGTTGTGAATTCTTTTAGCTTTCCTATGTCGTGGAGTATTGCGCCAGTCAAGGCAAGATTCCGCTCAAGACGCGGGTGGACTGATGCGAGGGCATCTACGATTTTTGTGACTGCAAGGGTATGTTCCAGGAGGCCGCCTATGTAGTTTGAGTGGATGTGCATTGATGCCGGGCTTGCTTTAAATGCATCTACGAATTGCGGGTCTTTGAAGAATGAGTCGAGCAGGGCTTTCATGTGGGGGTCGTTTACTGATGCGATGTACTGGGTGAGTTGGGCGTACATCTGTTCTATATCGTTTTCTGTGTGAGGTACGAAGTCTTCTATGTTGTATTCTGCGCGCGTGCACTTTCTTATGTGCTGGGCGTTGTTCAGGGAAATTTGCAGTTGGTCATGGTATTCGCCGACAATGCCGTCTACCTCAATTACGTCGCCGGTGCTGAAAGAGTCATAGAGTTTTTGGATCGCCTCTATGTTGCGGTCGCCCCAGTAAGTGATTGTCAATTCATCTGTCTTGTCTGCGCCTCTTATGTCAAAGCGGTATCCTTTTGCGTATTCTCTTGGTGGTTTTTTGAATTTTACTGCGAATTTCGAGTGTATCTGCTCGCCTGGTTTGAAGTCTTTTATGAATTTGTGGTCCATAGTGACGAGTTATCGCTAAGAAATCTTTTAAGGGTTGCGGATAGATTTATGGTTTGGGTGTTGTTCTTGGTCTGGTGTTTTCCTGTTTTTTTGCGGGGTTTTTGGCGCTGCAATGCGGAATGCCACAAACCAGAAGATGGTTATCCAGAAGAAATATAGTATCCATCCAAGGTGGGTGTGCATGAATGTCATTGCTTCGTTACCGTAGTAGAGGCCTACAAGAAAAAGTGTGCTGATTCTTAGTATATTTGAGAATATTGTACCTGCTGTACCGATGATGAGCATCGCTGCTTTTCTTGGCGTGGTGGTTTTCATGTCCCATGCAAATGCCAGAAATGCGGCGATGAAGACAGAGAGGGACGTGAGCCCGGAGCACAATATGCCGATAAAGACACTGTATGTGTTGTCTTGCAGGATGAGTGTGGTTCCTCCTTCTTTTGGGATTGCGTTTGTCGGATGACCGGATAATGATAGTATTTGCTGTACGCATGGTGTGATCAACTCTATCATGGGTGATGCTATGGAGTGGAACCTGAAGTCAAGGGCGCCTGCGGTGTGATACTCGTATGCTGATGCAGGAAGTATTATGAGGCCGAGGATTATGAAGAAGCGCAGTGAGAAGAGTATCATGGGGGATTTGAGGTTTATGGATATTGCTTTTTGTATTGGCTTGAGATTTAGTGCCAGTGCCGAGAGAAAATACAGGCTTGCAAAGATAAGTGGGATTTTGGGGTTCATGGTTCTTGTGTAGAATATAAGGAATAGAAAGAGCACTGAGATTATAAAGAATGCGGCGAAGCCTTTCATGTCCTTTTTTTTGATTTTTTTGTCTATTATTTCATGTGCAAAGAGGAAACCAGAGGCAAATATGAATGTTGTGAATGTGAGTATGATCTGTACTTTGTTGAAGTCACTGTGGACAAAGCCATGGTAGAATATTTCAAATAGGTAGAGGAATGCGCCAAGGAGAAGGATTATTGCAAGGTACTGGATGTTTGTCGGTTTCATGGGGTATATGATTCAGTAGTAAATTATTAAAGTTTTGGTGCTTTTCAGGGTTCACATTTCGTTCCGGTAGAATTTTGCTGCATCCTCGGGTGCTACGGGATTTATTATGGTCCCGGTCTCAAGTTCGAATCCGGCCCAGACAGTGAGGCGCGGCAGGATCTCTATGTGGAAGTGGAAGTTTGCGGAGTTATCTGTCATTGAATGGAATAGTATATTGTAGGGTACGTTTCCTATTTCTTTTAGTTTTGTGAGTATTTTTTTTAGTGATGCTGAGAAATCAAAGAGTTCATCTTCGTTCAGTTCGCCTATGCCTGCGATGTGCCTTTTTGGAAAAAGCCATACTTCAAAAGGGAATCTTGAGGCATATGGTGTGAATGCTACGGTGTGTTCTGTTTTAAGTACGCGCCGATGGCTGTTTTTTTCTTTGCTTATGATGTCGCAGAATGCGCATTTCTTGTTGAGGACATAGTATCTGTATGATGATTCAAGTTCGTTTTTTATTGCTGATGGTATGTTATTGTATGCGATTATCTGGCTGTGGGCATGCGCTATTGATGCGCCTGCGCTTTTACCTTTGTTCTTGAATACTGAGACATAATCAATCTGCGGGTCTTTCATGAGTTCGTCTATTCTTATGATGAATGTCTTGAGTATTTTTTTAATATGGTCTTCGCTCAGGTCTTCGAGTTCTTTTCCATGCTCGTTTGTCTCAACTACGATTTCGTGGCGCCCGTAGGCGCTTGCATATGTGTAGAATGAGTTGTCTGTCTTTATGTCTGATACGCCGTTAGGTGTTACTGCAGGAAATTTATTAGGGATGACTCTGATAATCCATTTTGAGTCTTTTTCTACTGTGTATATATGCGGCGGCGTTGTATGCTCTTTACCGGGACAGAAAAAGCAGTTAGCTGCATTATTCTCTTCTTTCGGCGTTTTAAATTCATGAGGGCGCTTTGCGCGCTCGGATGCAATAATCACCCATCGATCTGTAAGATAGTCTTTGCGCAGTTCATTCATAGAGTGATTATTTGGTATAGGTGGTATATTAAGTTTTTTTTAGGAAGAAATTGCGCGCTCACCAAAATAGGATGTATTATGTGGACAAAGTGCGCTTTATTGCCTGAAATCAGCGCATAAAGCATCAAAAAGTAGAGTTGATCGGCGTTATATTCAATTCAGAAATCCGCCATTAACATATCCTTAACTAAAAATTAAAAAAGATTATATTTTTTCTCTAGCTTCTCAATATCTTTTTTTTCATCTATCCACTCTTCAGAAAAACCACAATCGCCACATAAATATCTAGTGACCAACACCGCATTAGTAACAAAAATGCCTATCAAAATATTGTTCCCAGTGCCAAACGGTCCAACTTTTCCAGGTATTCTAATTATTTTTCTTGATGAACATTTAGGGCATTGCTTTGAATTCTTCATAGTATTATTTGATATTTAAACTATAAAGCTTTATGACTGGAGGGAGGCTTTCTGAACGTCAACTTTAAATAATACATTACGCAAATAACACTATGGCATTAATAGAACTTCTGCAACTAATAAGTGTGTTTTTAATCCCGGCAGTTATCTCTTATTTTGTTTATAAAAAATTAAAGTTTAACAAATATGTGAATCTAATAATTTTTATTATACTATTTTTAATATTAATCGTTTTATTACTGTTTATTCTAAATTTTGCCGTATTTAACTCTTCCAGTAGTACCATAGTAGAAACAATTACTCCATAATAAAAGATAAACTGGAACCGGCTCAATTCTTCGCCAGCCCTTCGGGTCGTTGCACTCTGGCTCGGTTTTTCTGACGAAAAACGAATATAACATAGCGTTAAGAGATTCCGAAATCTTGCAGATTTCTCCATCCAAATTTTGGCTACGCCAAAACGTATCTTATCGCCAATGTTATATCCTATTAAGAGCAGATGATAGACATCATGACTTTTTTTCTTCTTTTCCTTTCTTCTCTTCAGGCATTTTGTCCGCATCTATTATAAGACCCTGTATTGCTCTTTTCTGGTCTTTTGCTTTTGTTATGCCGGATGCAAGCAGTACGCCTTCTGCACCTAGTTTCATTGCAATATCAATGTCTTCTTTGGTTTTCACACCTGCGCCTACAAGAAGTTTTGTTGTGATACTTGCAGACTTCACCTTCCTCACTGCATCCTCAATCAACTCTGGTTGAGCTGTGGATATTGATATATCACCGCCAATCAGTTCCGGGGGCTCGACTGCAACATAATCCGGGTTAAACTGGGCTACAGATTTTGCCTGCTCTAAGTCAGCAGCGCAGCAAATAGTCACAAGTTTTAGTTCTTTTGCCTTTTTGATAGTCTTCTCAATAACATCAAGCGATAGCTTCCTCTCAGAATGATTTATAAGCGTACCCTTTGCACCGGAATCATAAACTGCCTCAGGTAATATTGACCCGGTATTCGATCCATAGACAACAGGATCTATGTGCTGCGCATAAACAGGTATTGACACAGACTTAGCAACACGGTAGATGTCGGTAGGTTGTGGCACTACGATTATCTGGATTTTTTCCATTTTTGATACCGTCTCTGCTATTTTTGCCAGCTTTTCTGCTGCGTGGCCTGTTGCTTGTGCATAGGTCTTAAAGTTTATTACTATCAGCGGTTTTTTTTCTTCCATTTTTATTGCCTCCATTATGATTTTTTATATAAAGTATTATATACCCTTATCTATATAATATTAGAGCACGGATGGTAATATGGCTGACTCTGTTGATAAGTACCTGGTAAAGATATTTTTTGTTGGAATTTTTGCTGCGTTAATGCTTTTTTTTTCAATTATTTTCAGCCTGCATTTTATGATTGTTGATAAAAATGCAAGTGACTGTAATGTTCAGTTGGAGGATGATTATTTCTACAGTCTTGGGCGGGGCGTGAATTCGAAGTCTATGGCTGAGAAGATGGTTGTGATTTATGCAGAGAATAATAAGCCTGATGCAGACATACGGTTTTTGAGGAGCACTCTTGAGACCTGCGGATCAACGTATGTTTTTATTGACAAAAGTGATAATGTGATGTATGCAGTATGTGGGGACGGGAAGATGTACAGGTATGCCTGTGTGCCTAAAACGTGATGCCTTTCATTGATAGTGTATATACTTCCATTGCGCGCCATACGTCTTCTTTTTCGATCCTGGTCCTTAATTCCATTCTTGCGTTTGCTTCTATGAGCCGCTTGAAGCCTATTATAAAGCGCGGGCTTATGTCTATCAGCATGTCTTTTTCTTTTTCCTTGATCTCTTTTACGAATTTTTTTATCATGTCATTGTAGTCTTCGCTGAACTGTATCTCTAGTGTTTTTGAGCGGGCAATGTATTTTTTCAGGAACGCGAGGTCTTCGTTGTTTGAGGCTTGTTTTTTTTGTGTAAATACCCTGTCTGTTATTTCCATGAACTGTTTTATGTCTGCTTCCCTGATTATGTAGAGTAGGTGGAAGCGCGAAAGAAGAGCTGAGTCGAATGGTATCTGTTTTTCTATCTGTTTTTTTTCTGTTCCTGAAAATTTGTCTTTTTTTGGGTTTGCGCTTGCAAGTACTGAGCATCGTGAATTAAA
>DAOVYR010000205.1 GCA_030635525.1 Candidatus Nanohalarchaeota archaeon
TCTTCAGGATGCGGATTATATACTTCTTGATGAATTAAAAAAATCAGGGTGGTATGACAAAATATGGCAGGCGTTTGCAGTGCTTCTTCCTGTAAAGAGTGTTGGGGTGCAGGGGGACGCGCGAAGCTACAAGAGTGTTATTGCGCTTCGGATGGTTAATTCTGTTGACGGCATGACAGCTGATTTTTCAAAGGTTCCGCATGAGGTGCTTGAGGTAATATCATCGCGCATAACGAATGAAGTGAAAGAGGTCGGGCGCGTTGTTTATGATATTACTAATAAGCCGCCGGGGACGATTGAGTGGGAGTAAGCCCAACAAACTTTTCTTTCATGGGACGCCCATTGGCTTGATGTCCCATCAAAGAAACAGTTTGATCAAAAGAAAGATTTGTCGAATGCTTTGATTTATTGGTTTGCATTCTCCAAGAATATAGGCAGGTTGAAGTTGGTTTTTGAAAAATTCTGATTTTCGGGGCTATATCATGCATAGTACAGAGGAGCTAAAAAAGTTGTATATTGCGAGCAAGACAGAGATTTCTGCAAGGCTTAATGAGTTCAAAAAACTTCGTGGTGCTTCTGATGAAAAGATTTTTTATGAGTTGTGCTATTGTGTGCTGACTGCGCACGGGTCTGCGCGTGCGGGACGGGGGGCGCAGGCAAGGCTTGAGAAAAACGGGTTCTGGCATGTGGGGGATATTGGGGATTGTTTGGATGGTGTGCGCTATCGGAACAATAAGAAATTGTTTCTTTTGAATAACAGGGCGAATATAATTTCTGATTCTTTGAATTTGCGTGAGTTTCTTGAGGGGGATGGTTTTTTGGTTCGGAATAAAGTGGCGAATGATTCAATGTATTTTAAAGGGCTTGGCATGAAGGCGGCGTCGCAGTTCTTGCGTAATGTCGGGGTTTCAGATCTTGCGATACTTGATCGGCATATACTGAAGAGTTTGAAGGATTATGGGGTGATAAAGGAGATACCTTCTTCGATTACAAAGAATGTCTATATTGAGATTGAGGGAAAGATGCAGGGGTTCTCCAAAGGGATTGATGTGCCGATGGATGCGCTTGATATTTTGTTCTGGACGGGGATGAGCGGGGAATATATTAGTGACGCGAAATGATTTCTCGAGAACGGACTTTAAGAACATTCGTCCCAATCCCGTTTAATAAACCATCGTGTTGGTCTCCAAGTGACATAATCACTAGGAACAAATACCTCGTCCAATATATCGATCTCAAGTAATTGTTCGGGCAAAATAGATAGTACATGAGAGCCGTCTGGGCTATTCAAGTCATAAAAGTGATAGCGATTACGTGTATCATGAAACCGTTTACTTGGACCGAAGTCAAAGGGAATACAGTCTCTTTTAATAATGCCTTTTTCGATACTGTTCACAGATATCAGGATCTTTCTTCTGAGCTTGATTGACTCCAAAAATAAATCGTGTTTACTCATTTAACCAACAACCCTTTTTGCAACACCTAAAATGCCAAGAATACCTAAAATGAGGCCGATAGAAATACCTCCATTTATTGCCGTACTTCCTGCGCTTGGAGATACATCAAGCAACGTTAGCAAAATACCGGCGACAATTAACACACCAACTATTCCGCCGCCCTTGAAACCTCCACCACTTATTGACTGCATCTGATCACCTCAAGTATTTCCCAAAGTTCGTACTTTGGGTATGTAATGTAGTGGTTATAGATAGATTTATATTTTGTTATTATAATATGGATAATATGTTAATTTGGTGAATAAAATGTTTAGAAAAAGAATACATATTGTGCCGGTAGGTTATGAATTAGATAGGGTCGTTTTACCCGTTACAGGAGTGTGCACGGATGAAATTAAAGCAGACATAGTGTATCTTATAACGAAATCCAAAAAAGATAAAGCGAAGTTGTATGTTGATGAAATTAAAAAACGACTCAATAATGTGGTTCGTTGTAAAGTTGAGTTTTGTAACGACATAAAAGACATATACGAAATATTGCGTGTTATGAGAAAGATAATTATTGAAGAAAGAAATAATGATATTTACATAAATGTTTCTTCAGGAAGTACTATGTCTACCATTGCAGGTGTTATGGCTGCTATGTTATTCAAAGAAGAGGACATTGCAATAACACCATATTACGTAGATCCTAAGAAATATGGAGACGCGGAACATGAATTAAAATTGGATCCTATTACAAAAGGCGTACAAAAAATAGTTGCTATTCCAAATTACAAAGCGCACTTACCAAACTTAGAATGTATTGGAGTTATGAAATTTATTTCGGGGCGTGGTGATGCTGGTGTTAGAAAAAAAGAGCTTGTAGACTATCTTTATCCAAAACATGCTAAAAAAGAAAGAGAAAAAACTGAGAAAAGCATTCAATATATGTACGTTACGCGCCATTTTATTGAACCTCTTCGTAATACTTGGAAGCTATTGCGGGTCGAAGGTAATGGCAGAAACGGAATTATAAAATTAACTAAAAATGGTCAAGATATGATTCGATTTCTAAAAGACTAGCAATACTAATAGGCCCGCTGAGATTCGAACTCAGGACCTTCACCGATCTCATGCGCGAACTTTGCGCATTGTGAGGGTGACGTCATACCAGCTAGACCACGGGCCTTTAAAGTAAGAATGGTGCAGGGGACGAGATTTGAACTCGTGAATGGACTAACCAACAGGGCCCTCAACCCTGCGCCGTTGACCA
>DAOVYR010000006.1 GCA_030635525.1 Candidatus Nanohalarchaeota archaeon
AAGCGAGATCAAAAGTTATTGCAGCAAAAAAACCGCGGAAATACTAGACATCTACAACCACGACATCATGTTCTCAATCGAGACAGAAGGCCAGAAAAACTACCTTTTGCGCCACCTTGACAAACTGAAACTCGACTACAGGATCATAAGCTTCCGCGAGCCAAACCTCGATGAGATTTTTTTGAGAGCAGGAATATGACGTGACAGACATGACATACGCAAAAAACATCCTAAACATCCCCCACAAAATAACAGGCCTTGTAAAAAGAGACATAGCCTTGCTCCTGAAAAGAAAAAAATACCTCTATCTTGCACTTGCACTACCGATAATTCTTTCACTTATCTACATCTCAAGCATGAACCCCCAGTTCGCAGGCAAAAGCATCGCAGTCTGCGATTTTGACAACACGCACGAAAGCGAACAGATACTTACAGCACTTACAGACATAGAAGGATTCAAAATAAACAGGCTGGACGCAGACAAGTGCGAAGAAGAGCTCATATCAAAAATAAAATCCGGTGAGTGCGTCTTCGGCATGGCCATTGAAAAAGGCTTCAGTGAAAACACAAGAAACTTCAAAAGAACATACATCTACATCTACCACGACAATACAAACATCGCATTCTCAAACTTCCTGGGCTGGAAAATCGACGCTGCACTAATAAACTACAAAAGAGAGATATTAGACCGCGCAAACAACGAGATAAAAGCCAACACAAGATCAATGAAAGATGATTTAGGTATAGCTATTACGTTTGTGGACATTGCAGGCAAAAACATAGGAAGCGCAAGCATAGAACCCCTGAGGCAAAGATTGAAGGGAATTGACACATCCCTCGCAACAATCTCAAAAGTAGACACAGACTTCCTCATAAACCCCATAATGACACAAAAAAAAGGGATATACACCATCCAAAACCCGGAAGACGTAATAATAACCTACCTCTTCCCGATAGTAGCCTTCTTCATAATCCTCATGCTTGCAGGCACAAGCATAATCTACGACAAAAAGACAAACTTCATAACAAGGATAAAAGCATCAACAACCCCTTTGTGGGCATACATACTCTCAAAACTTGTATTCTTCTTCATAATCACCCTATCCCAATTCGCAATCCTGTTCGCACTATTCGCAGCAAGAGGCGCAGCATTCAACATATCCCCCTCAGGCCTTTTGATCGCGCTATTATTGATATCCTTCACAGACACAATCATAGGCATGCTGATAGGCCTCCTGAGCGACAATGAAGGCATAGCAGTATTGTTTGCGCTGATACTCGCACTGCCCTTGATGTTCCTCTCAGGCATATTTGTCCCGGTTGAGTTCATGCCCGGCTTTGTCCAGGCGCTTGCATGGGTACTCCCCATAAACACCCACATAACCATCATGAAAGAAGTCCTTCTATTCGGTACAGCCATCCCTCTGGGAGTGTTTTACTCAAGCGCGATAGGGTTTGTGGTAGTTTATGCGCTCCTGGCAAAGAAATAACATCTGTTGATGAGCAAAGTCAATCGTAACTTTTTAGTCAAAGATTAAGAGAGGAAGGAAGTGAGATGGTGAAAATTTGTCACCAACTGAAATTACTTGCTTATAGTTAATGTTACAGCAGCCCTTACAGATCAACCAGATAAATTAAGAGAAGAAGGAAGTGAACTGGTTACAATTTGTAACCCTTTGAAATTACCTGCCCATCTTCACCTGAACAATATTAAGAACTCAAACATCAATCCACCACCACTAAAAATAACTAATCAAAACAATCCCCAAAAGTATCAAACCCATAGCAAAGTACCGAAGCCCGCCCAGCTTCTCCTTATACACAACCCGCGCATAAACAGCAGCCACAAGCGGATTTGCAAACGTCAGCGCAGCAACGATGCTGACATCCGTAGCACCAACACCATAATTAAAAGCCAGTGTTCCAAGCGCCCCGAAAAGAGCAACAAAGAAAATATACTTCATATTCTTGCCGGAGGGAAAACCAAAACCTTTTCCTGAAAATTTAAGGCCGATACCACTATATATCATATTTCCTGTCTCTATTACAAAAGAACTCAAGATAGGTCCAAGTAAAGTCACAGGAATCTTAAACAGGAAAAAAGCGCATCCCCACAAAAGACAGGTGATAAGCGCATAAACCACGCCACTTGACTTATCAAAAACAGATGAATTGCGCAGATCCCCGAAATCCACAGAAATAAGCACAATCCCACAGACAATCAGCCCAATCGAAAAGACCTGTACAGGTCCAAGACTCTCAGCGAAAAACAAAACCGAAAGAAGAACAGTAAAGACAACCGAAGAATTTGCAATAGGCGTCACAACACCAATATCCCCCACCTTAAGCGCCTTATAAAAACTGATAAGCCCGGCGTAGCCGACAAAAGATATAGCAAGCGCCAAAAGAACATAAACAGGAGAAAAAACACACTCACCCCAAAAAAGCAGAACACCTAAAAACAGCATAGAACTTGAAAAGATGCCCCTGAAAAATACAACCCTTAGAATCTCAGTACTCTTCAGAGGAACCTGCGCAACAGCTGTACTCAACCCATAACCAAGCATAGCAAGCAATCCGAAAACAATCCCCAACGGCAAATCCATCAACAATTATAGTACCCAGACGTTTATATCCTTGCATGGGCAAATGTATCAATAATCATCGAATTAATTTGTTTAAACACGATTATAATAATCATCCCTAAACTCTCCACACCTCATTCTTTACCATCATGAATAGAACACATATCACCACCACATATTGCACACCAAAACAAACATATAAAAACATAAAAACTCATGGAAATTAGTTGTAATATTGGTGTATTTCCAAGCTCCCTTTGCAACAATTGCATAGAATAAGGGTACAGGAAATACACCAAATATATTAAATTTCCGCATATTTAATCGTCAGCCTACACATCATATACGATTAAAAAAAACAAAACTATCTCTTTGGAGGAATCATAATGAGCACAGAATTCATAACAAAAAACATAGCAAAAGACCTCGGTCTAAAAGACACAGCAGTCAACAGCACAGTCTCCCTCTTCCTTGACGGCGCAACCACCCCCTTCATCGCAAGATACAGAAAAGAAAGAACCGGCGGACTTGACGAAACAGAAATCCGATCGATACACGAAAAACTTGAATACTACAAAGAACTTGAAAAAAGAAAAGAGACAATCCTAAAATCAATCAAAAGCCAGGACAAGCTCACACCCGACCTCAAAGAAAAAATCCAAAAATGCACAGACAAGACAAGACTTGAAGACATCTACCTTCCATACAAGCCCAAAAAGAAAACAAGAGCATCAGTCGCAAAAGAAAAAGGCCTTGAGCCGCTCGCACACATAATTTACAGCCAAAAATACACCGACGGCTCAAAAAAAGAGATAGTCCGGAAATTCATAAACCCTGGGAAAGGCATCAACACATACGACGACGCCATCACAGGAGCCCTTGACATCATCGCAGAAACAATAGCAGACAAAGAATCCGTCCGTACATGGATAAGAAACAATATCCAAAGAGGCGGCCTTATCGTATCCAAAGCAAAAAAAGACTGGAAAGAAAAGAAAACAAAATACAACAACTACTACAGCCACAAAGAACTAATAAGAAAATCACCATCCCACAGGATGCTTGCAATCAGGAGGGGAACAAAAGAAAACATACTCTCATGGAAAATCGAGATCGACGAAGATTACATGATATCATTCATAGAATCAAGAATAATCAAAAACAAGAACTCCATATTCACACCAGAACTAAAAACCGCAATAAAAGACAGCTACAAAAGGCTCATCTTCCCGTCAATAGAAAAAGAGGCATTCAACCTGAAAATCAAAGAAGCAGAAAAAGAAGCCATAAGCGTATTCTCAAAAAACATAAAAAACCTCCTACTGGCGCCGCCGGCCGGCAGCAAGACCGTGATGGGACTCGACCCCGGCTACAGGACAGGATGCAAGATAGCAATAGTCGACTCAAAAGGCGACTTCAAAAAATCAGAAACAATATACCCACACGCACCAGAGAAAAAAACAGAAGAATCTGGAAAGACACTGCTCAGCCTCATAAAACAATACAACATAGAACTCATAGCCATCGGCAACGGCACAGCATCAAGAGAAACCGACACACTGGTAAGAGACCTCATAAAAAAACACAGCCTCAAATCAAAATCCATTGTCGTAAGCGAAGCAGGCGCATCAGTCTACTCTGCCTCCAAAACAGCCATAAAAGAATTCCCGCATCTCGACGTCACCATCCGCGGCGCAATAAGCATCGCAAGAAGACTGCAAGACCCGCTGGCAGAACTGGTCAAGATTGATCCTGAATCAATCGGCGTAGGCCAATACCAGCACGACGTTGACAAGCATGACCTCAAAGGATCACTGGACGGGACAATAGAATCATGCGTCAATCACGTAGGCGTAGAACTTAACACCACATCATCCGAACTGCTCTCACACGTATCAGGCATCGGCCCGTCTTTAGCAGAAAACATAGTAAAATACAGGACAAAAAACAGCCACTTCAAAAGCAGGGAACAACTAAAAAAAGTACCCGCACTCGGTCCGAAAGTCTTTGAGCAATGCGCAGGATTCCTGAAAATCAGAACCAGCAAAAACCCACTCGACAACTCCGCAATACATCCTGAAACATATCACATCACAGAAAAAATAGCTAAAGACCACAACCTCAGCATAAGTGAAATAATCGGGAATGAAAAACTCATATCAACCATCAGGATTGAAAACTACGTCACAGAAAAATACGGTATCGAGACACTGCAGGACATACTTGATGAGTTAAAAAAGCCCGGCCTTGACCCGAGAAAGACATTCACAAGCATAGAATTCCAGGCAGGTGTAAATGAAATAAGCGACCTGAAAGAAGACATGATTCTCGACGGCACAGTAACCAACGTGGTGAACTTCGGCGCTTTTGTAGACATCGGCGTCCACCAGGACGGCCTGATACACATCTCAAAACTAAGCAAAAAATTCGTAAAAAACCCCGCAGACCTCATATCAGTCGGCGACACAGTCAAAGTAAAAGTATCCTCAATTGACGCAGACCTGAAAAGAATCTCTCTTGAAAAAGTAGACTGAGTTACCCTGCTTAACTCTCCTTCAAAACACTCTTCGCGCCCTCGAAATCCCTCTCATAAATATGACCCGAAACAGAATAACTATGGATCTCACCAGGCACAATATTATTGCCGTTTTTCTTTGAAACCTCATCACAGACATACTTCTGCAGATTAGCAAGCGCAATCCAATTGGCATAAGACGCACCGAAAATATCATGTGACCTGAAAAGCACAGTCATCACAAGCTTCTTAACAGGCGGAAGCATGGGCGCAGTCTTGATCTCGCGAATCTTAAAATCAATGATACGAAGGCACGGCGGATCATTTGAGACAGTATCCTTAGGTGGTATTGCAAGATCACAAGTCGCCCTGCGCGTATGCATATTCTCAGAGATCCTGTCAATCGCAAGCTCGATCTGGTCAATCTTCCCATCCCACTTCCATATCCGCTCACCATAAGTATACTCAAAATTCCATCGGTTATCAGGCGTCATAAGCTGGTCAATATAATCCTTAAGCGCCCTGCCCTTGAACGGGTACTGTTTCGGAACCTCTTTATCACCACGTGACGGATGAGCAATCTTAACAACAAGCCCGAGTATCTCACGGGTCTCATCCCCGTCTTCAGTAGTAAGCACATCACCCTTTGAATACACAGCACTCACAGCTTTCAGCCATGCATCTTCAGTATCTTTCGCGCGTATCAGAACCATAACATATCACATCCCAACGTCAAAGCTCAATCCCCTTGATATTTGTCATGCCATCCATTGCCTCCTCAAGAGCAACCTCAGCAAACGCAACAACATCAAACACCTTGGAAGCATACTCAATAGGCCCGTAAAGCACAAAATCCGCACCAAGCATAACAGGCATGACATTAGAAGAAATATCAACAACATTCTTTGCAGGCCTGCCCGTAAGCCACGGCCACGACACAACCGCATTATGCGTAGCACACCCCGTGGGATACCCGAACTTAGACTTGCAGGACACTAAACTTTTGAGCGCAATACCGGCACCATGATAAAGCGGAGTCATAGCAGTATCAACTAAAATATTCTTGATGCCCGCATCTTTTGCAATATCAAGCATCCCTTTCCCGAAAGCCCCGTCTGTCTCAAGAAACTTAATCTTCCCCTCAAAAGACGAATCAGTCGGATTATACGCAAGAACAATTGCACTATTCACAGGAGAATTCTTCAATGCCTCAATCTCTTCCTTATTGACTGAAAGATTGATTGAATTATATATTATCCTCTTGGAAAGCCCGACATCAGCTGCATACTTAAGCCCTGCAATCCTCACACAATAGTCAGGCGAATCAATCATGATAGGCAGCGTGCAGTGTTTTGCCACAAAATCAATGCGCTTCCTGAAGCCATCTGCATCAGTGCCAAACACATTCACAACAGACGGTATCTTTGTCTCATCTGACATCTTAACCTGCTTGTTAATCAGGTTCTCAGCACCCTTTTTATCAAAACCGCTTCCATTCAGTATCTTGTGCTTCTCATAAAAAATCGTGCCGATAAGCACAGGCGGGTTCTCACCCGGCTGCCCGCCGATTTTCACACCACCGATAACGAGCGTTTTCGGGTCAGGATAAAGAAACATAATATCACCTAAATCTTTTACACATACAAATTATCAAAAATCATGAAATATTGAGTCGATTGGGGGATTTCAAGCTTCCCTTTGCAACAATTGCATGGATGAAGGGTACAGGAAATACATCAATAGCACAGAATTTCCACATATTTGATTGCTGGTTCATATGGTATATACAATCAAAAACATTTATGTATCTTTCGAATGGTCAACGATCAGAAAAAACCCCGAAACCATAAAAAGCTAATGGTTCAATAAACATCATGGCCTACGACTCTCTGCTCGACAGAATCAGGAGCGAAAACAAAATCCGCTGCCCTGACTGCGGCTCAGACAACATGAAATACATGTCGCACCTAAGCATGTACGGCGGCTATGTCTGCTCCGGGTGCAGCAAAATCTGGGACGAAAGCGACCCGAAAATCAAAGAGCAAAAAAAGCGCGTAATATAAAAACCCATCAGCAATAACCCCCAAGCAACCCCTTATCCACAAAAAAATCGCAAATCTCCTTTTTAAGATCCTGTGATACAACAAGATCATAATCTTTCGGGATGACTTTCTTATAATTTGACCACAGATATCTCCCGTCCATAAACACTATCAGCCCCCTCTCTTTCTCAGACCGTATGCATCTGCCTGCTGCCTGCACCGCCCGGTTCATAGACGGGTTCACATACCCATATTCCCATCCTTTCCTGAACTTCTCATCATAATAACTGATCAGGCTCTCAGACAAAATATCCGGCCTCTGCAAAGGCAGTCCTACAAGAACAGATGCATTCATGATCCTGCCGTCATAACTCACACCCTCTGAGAAATTAGCACCGACGACCGCAAAGAGCACAGCACCAACATCCTTCAGCCTCACAAACTCACCCAAAAGCCCATACTTTTCCTCTTTGTTCATATTCTGCCTCTCAAGAAGCACCTGCTTATCAATAGACCCGGCAACAATATCATAGATCTCATCTCTCATGAAATAAGACGGGAAAAACACACCCACATTCCCCTTGGTATAATTGATTATCTGGACAAGATAATTCGCAATCTTCACAGACTCTTTTTTGGAGCGCATACTATATTTAGTAGTAACATCCCTGATGACAAGAGACAGCTTATTAGACTTCGGGAACGGCGAATCCATTGAAAGCTCAATAGACTCATCCACCCCAAGGACATTCTTATACATCTCAAGCGGAAGAAGAGTCCCGGACATAAGTATTGACGAATGAACCCCATTAAGTATGCTGCGAGTTGCGATTGACGGGTCAAGGCATTCATGCGTATAAAGATAGATATACCCGCCCCTCTTTGAAGGCACCTTCTTAAGTATCCTCACATACTCCTTGCCCTTCTCTTTCCACCGGTCAAGAAACGACGCAATTCCGCCAAGATAAGACCTCTTCTTCTCAGCCCTCACAATCTTCGCAACCCTCTCAAGCTCCTCAACAAAAAAACCATAATCAGAAGTCTCCTCAATTGCCCCGCAGACATCACCAATATCAATGACCTTCTCATCGCATCCCTCAAGCCTCTTTCGCGCCTTATCACTCAGCTTCCTGTAAACAAACTCAAGATCCTTCGCAATCTCATTTTCCCCCATCTCATTTGCTTCCTTGACAGCCCCGGAAACCTGCCTGTCAGACAACTGGATTGAAAGAAGCGATCGCACCCTCATAGGCAGATTATGCGCTTCATCGACAATAAGAATGATATCCTCAAGCTTTGCCCCGATCTTCGCAAGAAATGCCTTATACATGGTCGGGTGAAACATATGAAAATAATCAGCAATAATCACATTAGATTTTCTCGCTCTCTCAAGAAAAATTGCATAAGGGCATACATTTGTGCAAAGCGCCTTAGCATCCTCAGAATGCATTATTGCACCATCGATCTCCTCCATGACCTTCATAGCCAGGTCTGTCGGTGCCATAGTATCAGAATAAGTCCTGTTATGAAATTCACATCGCTTCTCCTTGCGAAGGACACTGCAATATTCCCGAAAATCAGCAGAGTACATAGTCTCAGACTCAGGCAAATTGCAAAGCCACTTCCTGCCGATAAGATCAGTGACCTTTATATCCACCCCGGACTTCTTCTTCATATCCCGCAGCGTCTCAATGACAATCTTATGCTGCGCATGGCGCGATGTCAGAAATATGACTTTCTTCCCATTCTCAACACTTTCATAGACTGCAGGTACAAGCGCAGCACATGTCTTGCCTATGCCTGTCGGCGCATGCGCGATAAGACACTTCTCTCCCTTTATGGCCTCATCTGCCTTCTCCATAAAATCAACCTGCGCGGGCCTAATGACCTTATGAGGAAACAGGTTCTCGTACTTGCGCATAAAAGACTTTCGCATCATGGCAATACAATTAATAAATTTGCTTTATAAGTCTGTGGGTTCTGCATCCTGCCGATAAAACCACAGTTAACTATATTAACCCCTTCAACCAAAAATCCAGTAAGAAAAGAAAAAAGAGAGATAAAGACAATGACATTGCTTCTAAATCAGATAGTTCAGACATCTTTCAAGCACGGTTGGTTTTACCATTACAGGATAAATGTCGCGCACATGGAAAACACATGCAACAACGGCTTCTCTCAACTGAAATCATACCTCGGCCGCGTTTTTGAAACCTGCCCCGATGAAAAATTCACAACCGGTCCAAGATCATCTGCACTTAAATTTCCTGTAAGCACCCAAATCACAGAAGACAATGAAAATATACTGTGCCAACAAACAAAAGAAGCTCTCGAAACAATGGATCGCTTCAAGACAGCCCACTCAAAAGTACAGGTCTACATGCTTGAAAACGATCACGACACAATATCCGTCGAGACCCCCATATGGCTCGACTCATGCGAACATCCCCGCTTCACAGACATCTTCAATGAGGACGGCGCACTCTCAGGCCACATCGACGTACTAAAAATCCTCAACAACAAAATCCAGATACTTGACTACAAGCCGAAAGCAGTAAAAGAAAAATACGCAACAACTCAAACATACTTTTACGCGCTCATGCTCTCAATCCGCTCCGGCATCCCACTTGACAAATTCCAGTGCGGTTATTTCGATGAAAATAACTGCTATTTCTTTGACCCTGTAGATGTGGCACTATAGCATCTGCAAACACATCAATGGTGTCGGCCAAAAACCCATAATTTCTGAATATGTTGCTCTCTCATCTTTCGAAAAATGCAATATCCCATTGCATCAAACACATACAATCAATGTATGCCTCATTTTTTTTCATGAAAAACGACAATCAAAAAAAAAGAAGATGCGATTAAAATCTGTCATTTCTTTGCACCCATGAATATAGTATGCTGCCGTAAGTCTCAACATAGCACCAACATTGTGCCGAGGCATTCTTTGGTAAAAAATCTGGAGAAATTAGATATTATTTGATTTTTCTTTTGCTTTGCAGTATTTGTGCAATATTTTTATTCCGTTCTCTATATTCTTGGTAGATGCATCTGCAAATGACAGCCTTATATACCCTTTGCCATTATTCCCGAACCCTTCCCCGGGACCGGTGGATGGAACTGTGATTAGTCCTCTTTCCAATAATTCGTTAGCTGTTTTCCAGTCGTCTCCACCATTTATTTCACTAAAATCTACATAGAGAAAAAAGGTGCCTTCAGGTGCATTAAAAGAGATATTTTTTATTTTTTTAAGACCATTAAGCATTATGTTCCTTCTTTTGTTATAATAATCTTTTATTCTTGTAAACTCGCTTGTGTGCTTAAATATTTCACTGGTAGTTTTTTGTGAAAAGTCGGGTGCTCTAAATGTGGTGTATTGGTGACATTTAAGTAGTTCTTCTGTTAATTTATTGTTCGCTATTGTCCATCCTAGTCTGAAACCAGATAGAGTATATAACTTAGATATCCCACTAATAACTATGGTATTTTTATAGTATTCCGCGATGCTTTTTTGTTTTCCTTTGAAGTTAATGAACTCATATATTTCGTCTGAAATAACAATTAAATTATTCTTCTTTGCTATCTTTGAAATTTCTTGTAGCGTTTTTTTATCAATTGTCCCTCCAGTTGGATTAGATGGAGAATTAAGTATAATTGCTTTTGTTTTTGGTGTTATAACTGACTTGAGGATAGAAATATCAATTGAAAAATTGTTGTTTTTTGATAGGGGTAGAGGGACAGGAATTGCCTTGTTTAGTAGGATTGCTGGTTTGTAAAGTACATAACCCGGATCGGGATAAATTATTTGATCGCCGGGAGAGGTTAATGATTTTAAACAAATATCTATCGCTTCTGTAGCACCACATGTCAAAACAAAAGACGATGGATTGATTTCGAAACAAAACTTTCTATCTCTATAATAGTTAAATAGTCTCTCTCTTGTATCTTCTCTTCCTGCTACTGGCCCGTAATTTGAATCTTTGAATATTAATTCTTCTATTTTGCTTTGCATCTTATCGGACAAACGGTATGTGGGATCTCCTATTCCAAAGTTGATAGAACCTTCTCTTGCGCTCTCATCTATTATACTCATCAATGATCTTTTAACATCTTTTATTGCTAGTATCGGTTTCACAGTATCATCACTGTTTATTCAACATGTTGTATGCTGCTCTTTCTTCCAGACCATTTACCTGTATGAATGAAGAGGTAAGTTGTTGATTAATATTGTAATTATTATTCATGAGATTTGCGTAATCAAGGGCGAATTCTGAACTTCTGGAGATGATACTGATTTTTTCCTTCGTTAGTCTTATTTTTATTGTTCCAGAGACATACTGGTTTGCTTCGTCAATATATGCATTTAGTGTATCAAACTGCCTTGAAAACCAAAAGCCGTTTAATGCTGCATCTAGCCACTCTGAGTCAATCTGTTTTTTGACCCTTAATATGTTTTTTGTCAGGACAAGTTGTTCTAATTCTTTGTGTGCCATTATCAAGATACTTGCAGCCGGAGCTTCATGTAGTTCTCTGACTTTACAGCCAACTCCCCTTTCTTCGAGGCAATCATATAGTCCTATGCAGTATTTTGACCCGATTTTATTTAACTGCTCTACTATCTCCTTAAGCGTCTGTTTCTTTTTGTTAAGGGCAATAGGAATGCCTTTTTTAAATTCTATTTCTATGTACTCTGCTGTTTGTGTTGTCTTGTTCGGGTTTGATAATTTATAGATATTATCTGGAGTTTTTTCCGCAATATCATCTAGTATTCCTGACTCTATCTCAATTGCCCAAATATTGTCATCTACAGAATAAGGATTTTTCTTTGTTGCTTTTACTGCGATATTGTTCTGTTTAGCGTACGCTAGTTCATCATTACGATCAAAAGACCACGTCCTGACAGGGGCAATGATTTTTGCTTTGGGTAAAAGCGTCAAGATTGAATTGTCAAACCTTAAAGAATCATTTGATTTTCCTGAGGCTCCATGAGCAAAAATTGTAATTTTGTCTTTTTTCATTATCTGTACTGCGATTTTTGCAATCAACGGTCTTGTCAGAGATGAAGATATAGGGTGTCCATTGTCTATAGTTGCATTTGCCTTGATTGCTTTTGAGCAGTAGTCATTTATCAATTCTTCTTCTGCATCAATTGTATAGTGCTTTTTCGCGCCGAGTGTATACGCTTTCTTTTCTATTTCCTTTAAATCGTCCCATCTTTGCCCTACATTAACAGTTAGTGTCGTCACATTGCATTTATATTTCTTTTGCAGCCAGCAAAGTATGCAAGATGTGTCCAATCCACCTGAGTATAACAATAAACAGTCATTTACGCAACTGTGTTCTGCTTCGTAGTCAGATTTATGATAAGTTTTAGAAACATCTATTGATTCAAGTTTGTTTTTCATATTACTATACCTTCAGAATCATTTAATACTCAATTACTTTATTCTTTTCTGGGTTTAATACACCGCCGCTTGCTGCGATTGGGATAGGCAAATGTTATAATTGTTTTTTATTGTCTCTATGGTGTTCCTATGTGTCAATAATAACTCCTACTCTATTTGATAGTAGGGATAAACTTATAAATCTTTCGCTTCCATAGAACACACGTGATTAAATGGGTGAATGCCGGAAACTCTATTGAATATATGAAGATTTTGCCTAGTTGCTTTCTTAATTTTATCTTTGATGTTTCTTGTTCTGTTTTAGGTTGCCGGAATTATCTTTTTAATGGTTTTTTTGATGATTTAAGTTTTTTTAATTTTAATGATTTCAATCATTTTCATATTTTCAATGATAGCAGTGCAATTGCACGGCCGTTTATAGCCTGGAGGAGATGATAATATGGTATTGAATATTGCAATAATCGGGTACGGAAAGATGGGCAAAACTATTGAAAAGCTTGCTGAGGATAAGCAAATCAATGTCAAGTCGGTAATTGATCCTTTTGTTGAGAGGGATGGGAAGTTTTTTCATGAGATCAGCATGGAGAGCCTCGATGGTGTTGATGTCTGCATTGATTTTACGCAGCCTGATGTTATCATGGACAATATAAGAACTGTTACGGGACTTGGGAAGAATATTGTCGTGGGCACAACGGGTTGGTATGATAAAGAGAAAGAGGTAAGGAAAATCGTGGATGATGCAGGTATCGGATTTGTTTATGCGTCCAATTTCTCAATAGGTGTGAACCTGATGTTTCGTATAAGCGCTTATGCTGCAAGGCTCTTCAACAGGTTCAAGGAGTATGATATCTATGCGTATGAACTTCATCATAACCAGAAGCTTGACAGCCCTTCCGGAACTGCGCTGAAGCTGGGAGAGTTGCTTATCAAGAACTTTGATCGTAAGAAGAAGCTTGTGATTGACCGCCTTGATCGAAGGATTGAGCCAGACGAGATGCATTTTGCGAGTATCAGAGGAGGTTCGATTCCATGTAGTCATGTGGTCGGATTTGATGCTTTGGCAAACAATATAGAGATAAAGCAGACGGCGCGCGGCAGGGAGGAGTTCGCAGACGGCGCATTGTCAGCAGCACAATGGATAAACGGCAAAAAAGGATATTATAAATTTGAAGATATGATGGATGAAATTATCGGAGGCGATCAAAATGAGTAAGATTTTTAGCGGATGTTACCCCGCGCTTGTAACCCCTATGAGCGACGGGGACGGGCTCACTAACCCGGTAAACCAGGAAGCAATGAACAAGTTGATAGACCATGTTCTCAAAGGCGGTGTTGACGGGATTCTCGTTGCAGGATGCACAGGACATGCAAGTTCTATGACATGGGACGAGCAGGTTGCACTCATGAAAAACTGCCTTGAGCATGTCAACAGCAAGACAAAAATGATTGCAGGCGACGGCTCAAATTGCACAAGAGAAGCGATTGACGCTGCAAAAAAGATAGAGGACATAGGAATCACCACCCACCTGCAGATCAGCCCCTATCAGAACAAGCCAATGCAGGAAGGCCTGTACCGGCATTATGCGCAAATCGCATCCAAAATAGATGGTGACATAATCCTTTACAATGTTCCGGGGAGAACCTGCAAAAATATAGAAGCAGAAACCACAATAAGACTTGCAAAAGAATTCTCAAATATCGTCGCAGTAAAAGAAGCATCAGGAAACCTAGAACAAATCAAAAAGATAATAGAAGAAACACAAGACCTTGATTTCACTGTGGTATCCGGAGACGATAAGCTGAACCTGGAGATTATCAAAGCCGGGGGCAAAGGCGCCATATCAGTCGCCGCCAACATTGATCCAAAACGCACATGCGAAGTTATAAGGCTTGCACGCGAAGGAAAATATGAAGAAGCCCGCGCAGTTGACCAGAAACTACAGGAACTCTATCGTGTACTCTTCATTGAGACGAATCCGCAGCCGGCTCATTATGCGCTCAGAAAGATCGGGATTCCAGTCGGTGTAGCACGCCTTCCTTTGATTGACGTAACTGACGCTGCAAAAGAACAGATAGATAAAGTAATATCTGACTTAAACATCAAGGGCGAATGACATGTGGTGGGAGAAAAAAGGGCATCTGGAAATAAACGATAAGAATCACCTATCCATAGCCGGACTGGATGCATGCACACTTGCAAAAGAATACGGCACACCTCTCTATGTATACAACAAACAAAGAATCATAGACAATTTTACTGCCATAAAGAACGCTTTTCAAAAACACACGGATAACTTCAGGATACATTATGCGATGAAAGCAAACTCCAACCCGGAAATCCTAAAGATACTGCACAACCAGGGAGCATACATTGACGCAGTTTCGCCGTATGAAGCAAAGATTGCAATGGATGCCGGCTATCCGCAAAAAAAAATCATGTTCACAGGCACAAGC
>DAOVYR010000161.1 GCA_030635525.1 Candidatus Nanohalarchaeota archaeon
ATAATTTGCAAGTTTAAGGCTGTTACGACATTCATCTATACAAACGCGTCCTATTAACCTGCAAAACATGACATGGCAAGTTCAACATTGCCCTAGTATAAATTCTGTGTAGCATTTTTCCTGCAACACCCACAAACGCAACACTGCAATCTTTCGACTTTTTAATCATAACCCCGCAAGAACAAGAAGGTTTATCAGTCTCCTTCTTAACCCATCAGAAAAATCCCAAAGTATCATCCGAAACATTCTAGAGAGAGCATGATTCACAGACCTAATTTCCGTACAAGTTCATCAGACAATCAAATATATTATTTTGGTACAGCCAAGCTCTTCTCATTGCCGCTAACATCGCGTGTAACAAGCCCATAAGAATCATTCATATTTTGCAAAGCACCATACATATGTGCAACAGCACCCGCAAAATTGTGCTCATTTCTATTCTTGCCCTGAGTTTCATAGTTCTCTATTTCTTTCACAGTAAAATCATATAACTCCACATAGCACCTAAAGATATTCTCAAAATCCCCACCATCAAGATATTTCTGCACATCGCGAGAGACAGACATACGACTAAATAAGTCAGCAGACACATCCGAAATATCACGAAGGACCTCATAAATATCATTAACATTTTGAGGCGAACAAATACCCTCTGTATCATTCCATTTCTTGTCTTTCAAAAAGCCAGAACAATCATCCAACGTCTTTTTCGATCCCTCAAGTAATACTTCCTTATATGGATTAATTGCAGTTATAAGCTGCCCAACATAAGCATTCATCCACTTTCCATTATGAGCCCAACTAGAACTAACCCCAATTAACTTATCAGCACCCATATATCCCATAAGACATATTAGAACGCAAGAATATTTAAATAATTATTGATTAGTGATAACTCCGTTCAAGTCCTTCCTTCATCCCACGCACAAACTCCCCAATCTCCCCTATCATCTTCTCCTTATCACCCAGATTCCTCTCAATAATCTTGACAATAGCACTCCCCACAATAACCCCATCCGCTCCCGCAGAAACCAGTTTGCGCGCATGCGCAGGCTCAGAAACCCCGAACCCAACAAGAACCGGAACATCAGTCTTCCCCTTAACCTTAGAAACAAGCTCCAAAGTAGAATCCGAAACACCACTACGCGCCCCCGTAACCCCAAGCACAGACACAAGATAGACATACCCGGACACTTTCTCCAAAATCAAAGACATCCTGGATGAAGTAGTAGTCTGCGCAACAATGAACACAGCATCAATCCCGTGCTTTTTCGCAGCATCAACATAAGGCCCTGCCTCCTCAAGCGGCACATCAGCCACAAGCACATAATCAACACCAGCAGCCGAAGCATCAGCATAAAACTTATCAATCCCCCTCTTATAAACCAAATTAGAATAAACCAGAAGACTGATCGGAACAGAAGAACAATCCTTTATCTCCCGAATCATCCTAAACGAAGAATCAACACAAGCCCCATTATCAAGCGCCCTTTTGTCCGCAAGCTGAATAGTGGGCCCGTCAGCAATAGGATCAGAAAAAGCAAACCCAAGCTCAAGCATATCAGCACCCTCATCAATCATCTTCATGATGATCTTCCTGGAAGTATCATAATCCGGATCCCCGACAACCACAAAAGGAACAAATAATTTCCGCCCGTCAAACACATTCATTTCATCACCTTTATCACATGCTCCATGTCCTTATCGCCCCTTCCCGACAGATTCACAACAATGACATCATCCTTCTTCATCTTCTTTGCGACCTTGAAAGCATAAGCAACAGCATGCGCAGACTCAAGCGCAGGAATGATCCCCTCTGAAACCGAAAGCTCCTTAAACGCAGACAACGCCTCCTTATCAGTAATGCCCCCGTACTCAACACGCCCTGCATCCTTAAGCGCACTATGCTCAGGCCCAACACCAGGATAATCAAGCCCGGCAGAAATCGAATACGCCTCATTGATCTGCCCGTCCTTATCCTGCAGGATATATGAAAGCGACCCATGCAATATCCCGGGCTCCCCTTTACATAGAGACGCACCATGCTTATCAGTATCCATCCCAAGCCCTGCTGCCTCGACACCATAAAGCTTTACATCATCTGACAGAAACTCAAAAAACATCCCGATAGAGTTCGACCCGCCCCCGACGCACGCAACAATCGCATCAGGCAGCCTGCCTTCAACCTCCATGATCTGCTTTTTGGTCTCCTCACCGATAACCCTCTGGAAATCGCGCACAATCATAGGATACGGATGCGGTCCCACAACAGACCCAAGCACATAATAAGTATCACGGACATTAGCGATCCAGTCGCGCAAAGCCTCATTCACAGCATCCTTAAGAGTGCCCGCACCCGAAGCAACCGGAACCACCTCTGCGCCGCACAACTTCATCCGAAAGACATTCAGCTTCTGGCGCTCAATATCCAGAACACCCATAAAGACACACGTCTTGATGCCAAGCAGCGCCCCGACAACAGCCGTAGCGACACCATGCTGACCGGCCCCGGTCTCAGCAATCAGGCGCGTCTTGCCCATATGCTTCGCCAAAAGCCCCTGGCCAAGAGTATTATTTATCTTATGCGCACCCGTATGGACCAAATCCTCCCGCTTAAGATAGATCCGGCATCCGTACTTGCGCGACAGATTCCCTGCAAAATAAAGCGGCGTAGGCCGCCCCGCATAACTTGAAAGAAGCGCATGCAACTCCTTATTAAAATCTTCATCATCCTTCAGCCTCGCGTACGCGCACTCAAGCTCTTCAAGCGCAGGCATAAGCGTCTCAGGCACAAACATGCCCCCGAATTTACCGTATCTTGTATCCATCTTCATAACTACACCTTTTTTTTCACAATCTCAATAAACCTCTTCATCTTATCATGATCCTTCCTGCCCGGCTCTGACTCAATACCACTGGAACTATCGACAGCATACGGATTAACACTCACAATAGCAAGCTCGACATTAGATACATCCATCCCGCCTGAAACCACAACCGGCTTCCCAAAAGAAAACCCGTTAAGCATACACCAGTCAAACACATCCCCGGTCCCGCCGAAAGCATCTTCCTTATAGGTATCAAAAAGAACAGCAGAAACATAAGGCTCATATTCCTTGACCTGAAAAAGGCTGGTCTCATCTTTTACCCTGAATGCCTTGATGACATTAGTAAACCGCGCACAGTACTCCTTTGACTCATTGCCGTGAAACTGCACAACAGTAAGTCCGCAATAAGACTGGATCTCGAGCACAACATCTTCCTTCTCATCCACAAACACCCCGACCTTCGCAACAAAAGGCGGGAGAGATCTTATAATTTCCCTTGCAGTCTCCTTATCCACGCAGCGCGGGCTATTTTTATAGAACACAAACCCGAGCGCATCAGCCCCAAGCTCAACTGCCGCAATAGCATCCTCAATATTCGTAATCCCGCAAATCTTAACTTTCACCATAAGCACC
>DAOVYR010000206.1 GCA_030635525.1 Candidatus Nanohalarchaeota archaeon
CCATCAACCGAAAGCCCTGCTCCTCCGCACTAACATCAGCCCCCCTAATGACACTTTCAATTACCGCATCCACCGCATCTACATTATACCCATAATCAGTCAAAATCCCCCTCATCTTCTCAACACTATATCCCTCCCGGTAACGGGAAACAACCCACTCCCGGAGCCTCTCATCCCTCAAAGCATTACCCATATCACACACCGCCGCCTGCAGAATCAAAAAGAATATCCCCCGTAAGCCCTGCTTTCCTTGCAAGATCAAAATAATTTAAAGTAATGAACTGCGCCCTGGCAAACCCCATCCCCTTCGCAGTACAAAATACATCCTTCTCATCGCCCTCAATCTCCACATACAACCCAAACGGGAGAGTATCAAGACACACCTCCGTCCTCCCGAGAGCCCACTTCTCCCTGATCTTCTCATACACCAGCGCCTTCTCAAAACCGATTGCACACAACAACTCATGCGCCCTCTTAAAACAAGCCGCACAGACCTCAAACTCACACCTGCTCTTCAGAACTCCATCCCTCCTCGGCCCCTTGACAGTCAAAGTCACCCTCTTAAAAGACCCATTATCCACTCCTTCCTCACACCTTAGCCGAAGCCCGACATCCTCTCCCCTCAACTCACATGCACCAGTATCATAAAGAATATTCTTTTCACGAACCGTCACAATATGCTTCGCCTTAACACTCACAAGCCTCTCCTTAACCGGAAGAAACGAATCAACACAGACCTTCACCTCATTCTCAACAGGCACTTAAGTCCCCTCCCTTCTTCCCACGCGAAACAAGAACAGAAACAAGCGTCTCAGGCGAAAATACCCCTGCCTCAGTAACAATCTCATAAACATACTCTTTCGGCGTCACATCAAAAGCAGGATTAACCACCTTAGCGCCCGAAAGCTTCCCCTTGCCGACAACTTCCGCGCGCGCCCTCTCCTCAATCGGCTCAGGAAACCCAAACGCAGTCTTCGCATCATACTTATGCGTCCCGCACGCCACAATGAAAGGCACCTTATACTCGCGAGCCTCAATAGCGATCTGGTAAGTGCCAATCTTATTCACCACATCCCCCCCTGCAGTAACAGCATCCGCACCGACAAGCACCTTCGTAGCATCCTTCATAAGACTCGCCGACGCAGAATCAACACAATACACAACAGGTATCTTCTCACGCAATAGCTCACGAGCAGTAATCTTCCCCTGGAAAAGCGGCCGGGTTTCCGTAACAATAACACTAAAATCCTTACCCTGCCTCTTCGCAAGCCGAAAAATCTCAACCACGCAATGGCTGTGGCAATGCGTCATAACAACATCACCATCCGAAATAAGGCGCGCACCATACTGCGCAATCACATCAAGCATCTTCCTGGTCTCAGAAACATAATGCCTGCAGACCGAAACAGCATACTTCCTCAACTCACCAACAGGAATCCCTTTGCGCGAAGCAACCCTGGAAACAATCAACTCCTGCCCGAACCGAAGCGCAGGCTCAGTAGGCCGAAGCGCCACAACCTCGCGCGACACCCTCCGCAGCTCAGAAACAAAATCCCTTGAACTCTTCGCCTGTGACCCCTGCGCAACAAGCATCAAAACCCGCGCACCAGCCACAGCCACATTCCTTGCGCCCTGAATCTTAATCGCCTTGATATCGCGCATAATCTTTTTGACCGCATCATCATTCGCACTCATAAACATCCTTTTGTCCTGCAACATATTTATAACTTACAAAAAAGCAGAACAAAAAACAAGAAACAACCCCAAAAGAAAACATAACCACAACAGGGAGGGCGGGGGCTCGAGGATGGACCTCAACCACTCACCAAGGGGGAACACATATCATTAGCAAGCAAAGAATTGCACATAACACATCCATAGCAGTCATGCACACACTCAAGCAAAGCGCCAGTGACCTAAAGCGGAACGAGAACGAAACATACCTGTGACCTAAAACGAAGTTTTATGGTCGCACTGATCGCCAGCCTTTCTGAAGGCTGTTTATGGTCGCTCTAATCGCCAGCCTTTTATAAGGCTGTGACTCAACCTTTCTGAAGGCTGCGCTTACTTCAACACCTTATAAATACTCCAAAACCTCTGCAAAAACGTAACAAAAGACAGCACAAGAATCACATAAACCGAATAAAGAAGCGCCCCGGCAACAAAACACTCCGCCACAGCCCCGATAAACAGCACCGCATGCCGATCCGACCTGCCCGCAATCCCGCCGTAAAACCTATCCTTAGTAAGCGCCTGCGCCTGCGTCCCAAGATAAGACACAAGAATAAGACACACAAGCGTCAAAAAAATCACATCCTGTGGCATAATAGGATTATACGCAATCCCGACAAAAATGAAAACATCCGAAACCCGGTCAAAAGTATGATCAATAAAATCCCCCCTCTTAGTCGGCTTCCACTTACCCTTCTTCGCAATCTCCCCGTCAATAATATCCAGAAACCCATTAAGAAACAAAAAAATCGCAGCCAACAAAAAGCTCCCTGAAAAGAAAAAATACCCTGAAAACACAGCACACACAAGCGCAGCCGTACTGACAATATTCGGATTAACATTAACAATAAACGGAGCAACAACACGCTCCCTCAACCACGGATACTTCCTCACCAATTGCACAAGCATAACACAACCATCCAAAACTCAAAAAATGCCAGACA
>DAOVYR010000173.1 GCA_030635525.1 Candidatus Nanohalarchaeota archaeon
GAAGAAGGGTGAGGGAACTATCTACTGTAAGTATGATTTTGGTGATGCCGAAGCTCCGAGGACGAATTTCAAGGTGGTTGCGACAGCTTATTACAACTATTATGTTGAGAAGGGAGCGAGTGTCCAGGTGAAGGATTCGCCTCTTGACGGTTGAGGCTTCTGAATGGTCGTTTGTTTGACGGCCTTTTTTTTCTTTCTTTTTTCTTATCTTTTATTAATTTTGGAAGTCAATATTGCTATTGATGTTTGCACGGTTGCTTTTGTTGTGTTGCCTGAGGTGTTTTTGCAGATGAGGGTATGGATTTTGGTTTTGTGTATTGTTATTGTTTCGGGGTGTCCCGGGCCGGCGGTCAATGACGGGGTGGAGGTCAGCAGTTTCGGGTTTGATTTTTCTACTATCAGTGATAAGGAGCAGGTTCAGTTGTCGTGTGAGATTGAGAATGTGGGTGCGTTTGATGCAGAGGATGTTAGTTTTTTTTTGTATGGATATGATGATGCGGTGTGGGTGTCTGTTGATGAGGATGCGAGTATCGGGACTGCTTCTGATGGTGAGTGGACTATTGATGAGTTCAGGGGATATGATATGGATACGAAGGCGCAGGGTATGAGTGCGGGGTATTACAGGACTTTTGAGATTCCTCCTGATACTCTTTCGAAGGGGATTACGCAGAGGTATAATTTTAATGGGAGGCTGTGCTATTATTATGAGACGAGGGCTAATGCGAAGGTTAAGGCGATAAGTGCAGCTGAGAGGCGCGATGAGAAGAGTAAGGGGAAGTATTCCGGGGGAGGTGTTGAGGTGTGGAATTCTTACGGGCCAATCCAGGTACAGGTTAAGACGAAGTCGCCTCTTGTTTTTTATGAGTCCGGCGGCGGAAGGGAGGCTGAATTGGTGCTGATCATAAGGGATGTTGCGGGGGGGTTCCCGAGTTCTTCCGGGTGTTCTTTGGATATTGATGTGTCTGATACTAATAAGCTTGCCAGTCTTGATGTTTCGCTTGACGGGGTTGGGCTTGATTGTGATGAGACTTATTCTTTTTATGACGGGGAGGCTGTGGTTTATTGCCTATATGATGTAGGGGAGTCGCGGCCAAAGGGGGAGTATCTGCTTTCGGTTGTTGCAGGGTATTATTATTATGTTGATGTTGCAAGTACTGTCAGTGTTGTCGGGAGCAGTGATGATGTTGAGGTTGGTACCAGTACGGGGCGAGACCGTGATGGGGTGGCCTACGTGGGCGGGTATTGTGATGATTTGTGTGAAGAAAGTGCAGGCGATAGTGATATACGGTCTCTTGCTGTGTGTTCTGATAGTGAGTATGCTACTTATCCCGGGACTGATATTGAAGTAGAACTGGCTTTGGCTGATGCGGGTACTGTGAGCGGTGAGGTTTATCTTAGTAATTTGAAGCTGCATGATGTTACTGTTGATGATATTGGGTTGACTAGTTTGGCTATTGGCAAACTTGACAAGCCTCTTGTGAGTGATATTAGCAGGCAGTTTACTGAGAGTTCGTTTAAGGTGGATTCTGATGGTGACGGGCTGCCGGATGAGTGGGAGGATATGTTTTCTCCTACTTTGAAGAAGCGCGATAGTGATTCTGATGATGACGGAAAAAAGGATGGGGATGAGATATGTGGTACTAAATGTGGTGGTTCTGGCTGCGACAGTGAGGGGACGTTTAAGTCGAATTACAGGAACGGATGCCGTATAGATGAATATTATGGTGCTTTGTCTCTGGAGCTTGAGGGCAATATGGGTGATGCAATTGTGACTTCGAGTGAGAATCCTTCAGAACATAAGATTGATGGGGATGAGCCTGTTGATGGGATGAAGATTGTTGGCATAGGTGATAAGACGATTGCTGAGATGACTGATGATAGTTCTAATTCCAAGATACAGGCTGTCAAATATATTGATGTGGAGGATCTGAATTTGGATGCTATGATTAATAGTTTTGACAAGCTATTTGAGAAGACTAAGTGCCGTGGTGTGAGTTCTTATGATGAGGATGTTAAATGCATGTGTGTTCAGGATGTGGAAGGTGGGCAGTATCCTTCTGTTGATATCGGGTCTGCGAGCCGTTGTGATGCGAGATGCGAGAATCTGGGGTATGATGATGGTGGTGGTTGTGCTAATATTGGTAGTGATTATACGAGATGTGACGGGAAGAAGCTTGTTAAGTTTGAGATGAAAATTTCTGATCATGATGATGAGAAAACTAATTACGGGTGTGATTCTCTTGATTGCTGGTGCTATACGGTGCAGGGTACTTTGAGTGATAAGGAGGCACAGCTTTTGTGTGAATAGTGGATTGTGGTGTGTTGTATGAGATATGTGTTTTTGCTGGTTGCGGTTGTTTTTGTGGTGATGGTGTCGGGATGTCCTGATACAGGGGATATTGGCGGCGCTTCGTTTGTGATGGGCAACGGCTTGCAGGTCAATTCGTTTGATTTTAAGCCGGCGAAGCTTGTGAGCGGGCAGGCGACGCTTTTGAAGCTTGAGATGCAGAATATGGGGAGCCTTAATGTGGAGGAGGTTTATGTTAATTTTTACGGGTTGAGCAATGAGTGGGATGGGGAGTTGATTGGTGATTTTTCCGGGAATTTTGAGGATCGTGTTGTGGATGTTTCCAGCGGGTTGAGGTCTGCTAATGCGGAGTTTAAGACTGAGGGGCAGAAGGAGGTTATTGTGTGGAAGCTTACGTCGCCTGAGGAGTATCTTGCCGGTACGGAGTTTGCGCATCGTGCTTATGTGCGGGTGTGCTATCCTTATGAGACTAATGTTGTCGCTAAGGTTGAGGTTGTCGGGGAGGATGAGTGGCTTGTTATGGAGCAGAGCGGGAAGTTTTCAGAGCACCCGATTGATGTGAAGCAGACTGCGGCTCCGATACAGGTTCATATTGAGTCTATGCAGCCGGTTGTTGTTGGCAATAGTATGAGTATGGAGCTCAGGGTCAGTAATGTCGGGGGCGGTATTGCTTTTGTGGGTAAGGATGACGATGGGATGTCGTGCGCAGAGATGTTTAGTGGTTCTGATGTTGATGTTGCTCTTGATCTGAATAATGTGGTGGTTGACATTTCGGATGCGAGTTGTGAGATCCTTGGGGAGAGCGGGGGTGATGTGTGGCTTTCGAGAGGGCAGGAGAGGACGGTTTCTGTGAAGTGTGACGGGTTTTCTTCTGATATGCCAAGGCAGGAGTTTAATCTGAATATTAAGTTTAAGTATAATTATTATATTGATGCTGAGACGAGTGTGGTGCTTGTGGGTGTTGAGGGGGA
>DAOVYR010000129.1 GCA_030635525.1 Candidatus Nanohalarchaeota archaeon
AAACTCCCTCTCAAAGAGAAGCAATATGACCGGCTACCGCGCAGGATGGCTTGCAGGCGACGAAAACATAATATCCGCATACAAGAAACTAAAGGCAAACATAGACTCCGGGACATGCACATTCATACAGGACGCGGCAACCGCCGCCCTGAAAGACGAAAAACACGTAGAAGACATGAGAAAAAACTACCAGATCAAGCGCGATATCATGCTTAAAGCATTCAGGGAACTGGGCCTGAAAGACTGCACACCTGATGCCACATTCTACATCTGGCAAAAGACACCGGACAACTGCACATCACTTGAATTTGTAAAGAAACTCATGTGCGAAAAAACAGGCATAGTAGCAACCCCTGGCAACTTCATCGCAAACAAAGCAGACAACATTAACCCCGGCGAAGGATACGTAAGATTCGCGCTGGTGCCGACAATAGAACAAACAAATGAGGCTGCAGAGCGCCTGAAGAATATCAACATTTAGATGATTTCTTTCGATTTTGATTACATGTAATAATTACCTCCGTGTTTGGCATGTAAACAACTTAATTTTAGCCCCGGCTTGCTTCTATCTTCTAAACCAGAGCGATCACAGCATAGAGGATGCTTCGCCCACATAAAGTTATAAATCTGGTTAAATATTTGTAAGTAGTAACATATATTGCCTTAGAATCACTTATCATACATATGAACGTGACTTACTATGAAAAAAGCATTAACATACCACATGTAGCGGTGATTGAAAAATGAAAAATATAGATTTAGATAGAACTTTATTCATACCAACTAAAAGCAGGTATGATCTGTCAATCGAAGAGTGGGGTAGTGAAAGTGCCGCACGAGAGAGGTTTATATCCAAACAGAAATGGGTTAATGTTTACAAGGGCAATCAAAGGCAAAAGGAAAATCTGAGAAAGATAAAAAACAGATTTCCGGCCGAAAAGATAATTGATAGATCTGAATTAACACCTGAAATAATCAAAGACCATGATTTGTTCGTATCTTTGGGGGGCGATGATCATCTTATGTATTGTGGTCAATGTGTTCTTCAATATATGAAAGAAAATCCTGAAGAGAAAAAGTACATTGCAGGCGTGGTTTTAGATCCAGTACTTAGTTCAGGTAATGTGCTATATTTTAAGGATGTAGATCGTTTTTTAGCTGATTTTGAAATATTTGAGAATGGGGATTATTTAGTTGAGAAATGGACATCATTAGAAGCTAAAGTTCAAAATGGTGAGGGGGTGGTTGAACCATATCCTACAGTATCAACGCTCTATATAGGCGAATATGCTAGTTTCCTAATGTCAAGATGCGATGCTTTTGACGGAAATATGGAACTATTTGTAGAATATAAAGGTCATAAAATACCTTTTCCCGAAAAAACAAGTGGGATTTTGGTAGCTACAGGTATCGGTTCAGGTGATGGCTCATGGTATGATAATATTTATGGCAGCTATTTCGATAGATCTGATGAATTCGGTAGAGAAAATAATATTGCACGAGTAGTAGGAAGAGAAAATAAAAAACGTCCACTATTTACACTGAATGAAGAAGAAATACTAGTAGTCCACTCATACAACGATAATAGAGGCATAGTTATTCCCGATTCTCATGAGGATCATTCCGTTGACTTCGATATGGGGTCAATAGCAGAAGTATGGATCAGCAAATTAAAGTTGCCGGTTGTAAAGCCAAGATAAGACACAATGATATTTCATAAATGAGGCAGATGAAATAAGATGGTGAAAACCAATGATAATCAGATATGATAAAGATCTTTCAAAGCAATGTATATTTGCAAACGGTGACGAACTCGCACAAATTATGGGACATGATAGAGACAATGACGGTAACCGGGTCTACAACTATCCGGATGATAAAAAAGAGCATGTCGTAACCATTGACAACCCGGTGCTTGTAACCAATAACTACAGGATTAGTAATCTGGAGCCCTCACTTCGCGATACCGTCTTCGCATTATTTTCAAGACCAGTAACGACAACAGAATATGATGGTACAAAACTGAGATTTGAACAGAAGAAATATACTGGTGCTTGGGGTCCCTCTATAGACACTCTTTTATTTTGCAGGGGCTTGGAACATATTAATCTGGAAGATGTTACAGACGCTATTGAGTTGGGTTGTGGATCAGGATTTCTCTCGAAATATACTCTGGATAATGCGCCAAATCTTGAAAATATGACTCTGGTTGATTTCAATAAATATGCAATATTGTGCGCCTATGATAACATTAATGACCCAAGAGCGATGTTTGTCACAGGGGATGCTGTAAAGTATCTTACAGGAAAAAGCTATGATTTGATTCTTTGTAACCCGCCATATATTCTAAGACCAAAAAGTATCGATGATAACGCTTATGAAGGTCTTGAGCTTTTGCATTATATGATTACTAATGCTGATGAGCATTTGAATGACGGCGGCAAAATCATCACAAATATATCGAGCATTTCAAGGGATGAAGTATATAAATTTATTGAAGATGCAGGTGTAGAAGCAAGGGAAATTGATTCTATGGAGGTCCCATTAAAGGTGTATAATGTACTTAATAATGAAGAATGGATGAACTATCTCTTAGACAGGCATCATCTCAAAAAAGAAAGAAAGGACGGTTATGATTATTGGCAAAGGATTGCTATTACAGAGATAAATGTTTGAATGAAAACAGAAACATCACTCTTTCTTCATGATCCCGCGCGCAGCAATAACTCCTGTCGCAGCAGAAGCCACAATCCCCCGCGAAACCCCTGCGCCGTCGCCGGCAACAAAAAGATTAGAGCGATTCGTCTCCATGTCATTTGTCACATCAAACTTCATAGAATAGAACTTTATCTCCGGCGCATAAAGAAGCGTCCCGTCTTCAGCAACACCCGGCACCACCTTATCCAGCTTCTCAAGCCCCTGTATGATATTCATGACAATCCTGTGCGGCAAAGCCATAGAGATATCTCCCGGCGTAACAGCCTTAAGCGTGGGAGTAACATAACTCTTATTCAGCCTGTCCCACGTAGATCTCTTGCCGCGCCTAAGGTCGCGCAGTCTCTGGAGTATCGGCTTCCCACCGCCAATCGTCGTTGCAAGCTTTGCAATCGATATGCCATATTCAGTAGTATTCTCAACAGGCTCAGTCAACTTGACAGTAGTCAGGAACGCAAAATTAGTATTCTCAGACTTCTTCGACATCATAGAGTGGCCATTGACACCAACATAGGTGCCATAATCCTCCCGCGTCACAAACCCTGACGGGCAGGTGCAAAACGTCCGCACCTTATCATCATACTTATCAGAATAGACATGGAACTTAGGATCCCAGTTGATCTTAGTCGCAGGGCTCATCACATTATTCGCAACCTCTACCCTCACACCAACATCAATCGGCGCATGGCTTGAATTAATATGAAGCTTATCTGCCTGCTTCTCAAGCCACTCAGCGCCGCTCCTGCCCGCACCGACCATAAGATACTTTGAAGTATAAGTACTGACACCGTCTTTATTTTTTACAGCAACACTGAAACAATCACCACTAGCGATTTTCGTAACCTCGGTATTCAAAAGAAAACTGACATTACCCTTTGACTCAATCTTCTTCTTGATTTTTGTAATCAATGCAGGCAGCTTATCAGACCCTACATGCCTCTGCTTCACAGGAATATACCGGATACCTATCCGCGAGCACTTCGCAAGAAGCTCTCCTGTACCCTTGACACCGCTCACCTCATTATGCGCCCCGTACTTAACAAAAACACTGTCAATATAATTAATAATCTCCATCGCAGTCTTATGCGACACAAATTCAGTCAGATCACCGCCAACCTTATAGTCCAGGTTCAGCTTGCCATCAGAAAGCCCGCCTGCTCCCCCGACTCCTGACATGATATTGCATGGCTTGCACTTAAGACAGCGCCCCACAGAATTAAGCGGGCACTTGCGATCCATTGCATCATGCCCCTTATCAATCACAAGAACCTTCATCTTCGACTTTACAGATAATTCTAAAGAACAAAAAAGGCCCGCTGGCCCTGCCCCGACAATAATCACATCATAATTCTGCATCAAAACAACCATAAACTTATAGACAAACAATATTAACTTCCAAAAGATATATACGACATCATCTATATAAATATTCTCCATAATTTCTCTCAGTTATCATCAAATTCACGAAA
>DAOVYR010000074.1 GCA_030635525.1 Candidatus Nanohalarchaeota archaeon
CACAATCCGGTTACTACAATGGCTATTCCCAACCAGATAACTTTACCCGGCCATCTGTCTTCCAGGAAACAAAAGAATCAACATCAGACTTTTTTGATTCTGCACAAAGTACTAACCAACAATCAAAAAGCTTAGGATCCTCCAATATCCCCCCAAATCCTATGATTTTTGATTCTCCCCAAAGTACTGACCGCCAATCAAAAAGCTTAGGATCCTCCAATATCCCCCAAAATCCTATGATTTTTGATTCTCCCCAAAGTACTAACCAACACTCAAAAAGCTTGGGATCCTCCAATATACCCCAAGATCCCATGATTTTTGACATCACATACCTGGAACCGGGCAGGATAGATATGACTGGCACGCAGGAAGAAAACCATGCCCTGAAATATGGCTGGTGGCCCTCTGATGGCAACTTCAGGTGGGCAGGAAAAGACCGCAAAGATCCTGTTTTGTATTTCAATGTATTCCCTGGCAAAGAATACGAACTGACCGCAAAAATATTTGTGCCTGATGCCCTGGCAAAAAAGCCCATAAGTGTCCTTGTAAATGATACTCCTGTGGCAAACTTTGCTATAGACAAAGGCATGCCAGTTGAAAAAAAAATAAAAATACCATCGGGCATTGTTACAGACGACAGGCTTAAGATTGTTTTCAAGACAGATTTCTGGCGCCCAAAAGATCAGGATCCAAACGTAAAAGATGACCGGACATTATCCCTTGCTTTCGAATACATCGAATTGAAGTGAATATCTTTTTCTACAATGTAGTTGACGCCGTCAGTACAGATAAATTAAACCAGTAAAGAATGGGCGTTAATCTATGTATGTGGCAGTATCAATCAACACCCATAATAAATAATCTTTCCGTTAAGTAACCATTTGGTTAAGTAACTTTTTCATTACATATCCAAACATTTATATGCTTCTGTAGCCCTATATTTGTGTGGTTGTATACACAAGGCAAGTTGCCTTGATGTATCTGGCAATGCCGTCTGTTCAGGAATTTATGGCTTTGACTGATAGTGATAAATAAAAGAGAGAATATTCTATGAATAATTCGCTTAATCTGCTTCAGAACTTACTGGAAAGAGACTTCGCCCTAGTCATGCCGCTGGTACCGATTCTAAAAAAAGAAGCCAACATCGTATGTTCAGACAATAGGTTGTTAACAGTTATCGAAGTTAGATCAGGGATTTCAGAGATACCTGAATCCATCGGCGCATGCTCACACTTCAGCCAGGGTGTCCACAAAACATACATCGCGCTCCCAAAACAGCAGATACAATCAGTCACAAACGAGAAAAAAATACTAAAAGAGATGGGCATCGGACTCATATCATTTTCCAAAAACAGTTATGACATTCTTCTGGAATCAAAAAAAACCAATCCCGACAGACAAGTATTAGAGCCCATCCTACACAGGATGCACTTGATGAAAAAAGTAAAGAAAACAGCAGATGCATACAAAGCACTCTCGCACCCGACAAGGCTCCACATATATCTCACAGTCTACAGTAACGGTTCAACAAAACTAAAAGACATCGCAGAATACTGCGGCGGATGCTATCCCCTGCTTATGAAGCACATAAAGATACTGGAAGAATCAAACCTCATAGAATCAGAAAAATCAACAAAAGAGACGACACTTAAGCTGAAATCATATCCTGTAAATATAGGGGATATAGCAAACACATACACAATGGACAGATAAGAGATGAGATGATGAGAAAATCAACAGCAGCACCAAAACTATTGATATTTGTGTTCTCCCTAGTCTTACTCCTAATACTCCCTACAATTTACATAACCCATGCAATAAATAATACTGAAAACCATACGAACCTTTCAGATAATGTGGCGTATGACCAAAATCAGACATTTAATTCATCCCACAACCCTGGGGTAGACGCCGTTAATAAACCAACAAACACCACCGAAAACCTAACCCTATACCTCTCCTCAAAGATATATGAGCCGGTCTTAAGCCCACATCCAATAATTTCAGGACAGGTACTAAACATAAAAGCCCTGTTGGCCTACGAAAACCTGACCCCTATTCCCAATCAGGAACTCATGTTTTATAGGAATGAAACCCTGATCGACTACGGATCAACCAATGAAACCGGTTGGGCGCAGGTTAACTGGATACCTAACCTCTCTGGCACTTGCATAATAAACACCACATATCCCGGAAACTATGCACTAAACATCTTCCCTACTTTTAATTTTACCAAATTCATTGTCCTTGCGGCAAACCAGACAGATACAACCAAGGCAACAACCAATATCGCAACCCAGATCACACCGGAAATAGCACCGGTTTTAACCGCAGCCAAAAAACACTTCAACTTAGATGAAAACCCAAGATTCAAATTCAGCTACCTGACCGAAGAAGAGTTCAACACAGGCATTACAAAAAATGCATTAAACGCGTTGCCAACCGAAAAAGAATCAATTGAAACCGCAGTCTATTATGGGAATGAATTAACAGAGATAAAACCCGAAATAGAAAAGCTGAGAGACGGAAAATTCTACATAGAACTGCCAAAAAAAAGGTCATTACAGGCAGGCATTTACACTCTGAAAGTTCAGCTGACAAAAGACAATATTATTTACGTTGAGGTGCAGGAATTCCCATGGGGTCTGGTTTCACTGAACACAAAAAAAAGCATCTACAAACCAGGCGAAACAGCCGAATTCATAATAGTAGTCCTGGACAGTCTCGGGCATCCGCTCTGCAGCGCAGATATATCCCTGACAGTCACAGACCCGCACAACAAAAAAACAACCTACTCCACGTCAGAAGGAACAATCACACAAGATGCCGAATGTGGCATCTATAATGCCCATTACCCCACAGAAACAGAAGGAAACCACACGCTATCTATCATGGCTGTAATAGATGGCATCGAAGTCAACTTCTCAACCGGCTTCTTGGTACAGGAAAACTACGAATTCGATATAATAAGAAACACTCAAAGCAAAATAGACCCGACAAAAGAGAATTGGTTCGACACAAGAATCTATATCGAATCCTTTGTTGGTGGAAATACTCTCACAATCAAAGAGTTCGTCCCGAAAGAATTCACCTTAAAAACAGACGCAGACATAAATGAAGAAGGCAACACAAAAACACTAACCTGGAACAAAGACCTCTACAACGGCAGAACATCAGTCCATTACTCATACTCTGTACCTTACATCTGGCCTTATTTGTATACCTTAGGTCCTCTGGAAATAATCTACAATTCAGAAACATTCAAAGAAGCAAGGCCGTGGTACATCGCAGTAGATCCAAGCCTCACAGGTCTTTTATACGAAAGCTTTGAAACAACAGTCCCGCCTTCCGGCTGGACCCAGGATATCCAGAATGACTGGGACCAGGACAGCACAATAGCGATAGACGGCACCTACTCCGCCCACGCAGACGCAACCACCGACGGCTGGCTTGAATATACACCCGGCATTGACCTGAGAGGGAAAAACAGCGTAAACATAACATTCTCATGGTGGATAGCCTCAAGTTTGGTTGAAGGCGAATACCTGTGTTTTGACATCAACAACGGCACATACATAAATGACGTCGCATGCCTGAACGCCACCGTAGGTCCTAAAGACACATGGGTCAACGAAAGCATCAATCTTGTACCAACCTACGGTGCTGTATCTAACCTGACATTCAGATTCAGGGCAAAAGCCGGAAATGTTGCTGACGAGGTCTATGTGGATGCAGTCAATGTATCTGACTATGGCAACTATGTGAGCTGGACTGTTAGCACACTCAATCTTGGCATCGGCTATAATACATCTTCCAATCTCACAGGTTATGCAAACATAACATCAAACAATACAAACACCGACATCACCATAACATGTGTTTCAGGCAACTGCTCAATCATAACAGAGAACTGGGATGACACAACCGATATGATAGGCACCGAATCACAGCTTCTCAACTTCACATGCTCAAACACCATACTTGGCAGTTTCTGGGCAACATTCAACGTCACATCCGTCGAAGACCCTTATCCGGCAATCATCAACGTAAGCTGCATAATAAAAGAAGACACATACCCGCCACAGATATCAATAGAATCCCCTGGGAACCAGACTTATGCAAATTTGACAATCTGGTTCAACACAACTCTTGACGAAGACGCTTCATGGTGTGGCTATTCTTTGGACGGCGCACCCAACAGCACAATGCAAAACGACACAGAGACCCACTTCTACGCACAAAACACATCCATGCATGAAGGCCACCACACAGTCATCTTCACCTGCAACGACACACTCGGTAACCTCAACACAACCGAAGAGATGCACTTCACCATAGGCAGCATACTCAACGACCGAGGCCCAAACTGGGACGAATACCTCAACCCCGACAACTCCCGCACAAAACACATCGGCAGACTAAAAAACTACTATACTGGCGCAGAGTATATTCCCATAAACGCAACCATTGCCCCCGACCCGCCTACAGAGCCACTCTATGCCTACGGTGTAGAAAACGGCACCTACAAGGCATACTTCAAAGAAGATCCATCCGTATCAGGCACATTAGTAAAATTCTGGATCAACCAATCCGCAATAGACAAGCCCAACCCCAAAAGCGGCTACGTCACCTACCAGCCCCAGAGCCTGAACTACAGGAACGACAATAATGATCTACAGCTGCTAAGCATACCCCAGTCCATTACAGGCACAACAGACGGCAGCATAATGATATACCCCGGAATATTCGGCGCAAACTACAACCTCACCTATGAATACACATCCGTTCAACTCAAGAATAGGCTCATATTAAACGCAACCCCCCCAACTCCCGAGGGCTACGTTCTGGACGACGGCAACGTAACACTTGACATCGACTATATCCTCGACTACTCAGCAGACCTCGACATCTACATAAACGGCGAACTCTGGGACGGCTCCGCAACAGTCGAGACCTATGAAAGAATCGACTTCAAGGACAGCGCCACAGGCGAAATCGTATTCTATCTCCCCAAACCCTATGCCTACGATGCAGACTACTATTTCACAGAAATCGCATATCGGCTCAACAGCAATACCGGCTACCTTGAAATAAGAACCCCCTACGAATGGCTCAACGACACATCGCGTGCCTACCCCGTAATAATCGACCCCTCGACCGACATCGGTTACAACTACACCAACAACACATACCATCTCTGGAACAACGTAGACAACTACTACGTAAACCTCACCACCGGCATCCAGGTAACCAACCACGAATCCGAATACTGGGGCTATAGCAAATATTGCACAAGTCTATACAACAACCAGTGGTACCAGTACTGCACAGACGACAGCGAGTGGGAATGGACAGCAACAACAGACAACGAGACCTACACGAACCTAACAGGAGCCGCAACCTTCAACGACCAGGGAAACAGCATCAACTTCACACTCGAATACTACCTCGAAATGAACTGGTCTGAAATTCACATAACACCTTTTATTGAAAACATTGGGAATCGAAATTACACAGATTCAAAGATAAATGTTCTTAATTATGATATCAGAATTAACACAACAGTTGAAAATGACACTTTTGAAGTCCCGTTAACACAGGGATGGACTTCATATAATCTGTCAAATAATTCACTTGCCTTAGTCCTTAATCAGGACAATCTAACAGAACGCAGGTTTGAGCTTAGAGATCAGTCATACCCGCAACTTGCAAAAACCCGCTGGAACGAGAGTTATTTCCTGAACGGGCAGAATCATACAATGAACTACACTATAAATGTAACCCACACGCCTGACTGGTACAACGCCCCTGTTGATTTGATATTTAATACAGGCGAATTCAATGAAAGCGATGTCCTTAATACAAACTTATGGTGGATTGATGCATTTTCCTGTAGTGTTTCAATAAGTCCTACCG
>DAOVYR010000136.1 GCA_030635525.1 Candidatus Nanohalarchaeota archaeon
AAGCTGCTTTCTTATCTCTTTCTCATCTCCATGAAATGCAGTCCCGTTTATTGTTGTGCCTGTCAAGGCCCCGGTTTTTCCGGCAACAAACTCAAGAAGCTGGCCAACAGTCATTCTTGAAGGGATTGCATGAGGATTTATTATAACATCCGGAGTCACACCGTCTGCTGTGAAAGGCATGTCTTCTTCAGGCACAATAAGCCCGACAACACCCTTCTGACCGTGACGGGAAGCAAACTTATCGCCTATTTCCGGTATCTTCGGCTCACGAATACTCACTTTTATCAAAGTATTTCCGTCCTTTGTATCTGTAATTATGACTTTTTCCACAATTCCGCTTTCGCCACGGTTAGTTGTAAGTGAGTTTTCTCTGCGGTTCTTTATACCCATGCGAACTTCCTTTTGCAGGCCAAGAAACCTAAGTGGCGATGTCTTTCCGACAATCACACTCCCTCCTGCAGCAACAGACTCAACAGGCACAATTCCATCAGCCTCAAGCTCAGAATACGCTTCTTCAGACCGATATCCTCTTACTTCCGGCTCTGGTTTGCAGACCTCATCTTCCTGTCCGCCCCAGTATCTCCGAACTTCAGTAACATATGTCCTGAAAAATGTTGACTTCCCAAGACCGCGATCAAGCGATGACTGGTTTATGATAATTGCGTCTTCAATATTGTAGCCATAGTACGGCATAAGAGCGATTACAAGATTCTGCCCTGCAGGATGTGTTGAAAGCTTTGTTGCGTCAACTGTGTCAGACGCAACCATTGGCACCTGCGGATAAGACAATATCTGTGATGTGGTATCATCACGTAAAAGATAATTCTGTAGATAAATTCCTGTTGACTGCACAATCATTCTCGAACCATAATTAAGACGATCTCCACGATCTTTTTCAGGGTATACAAGCAAAGACGCCTCAGCACCTATTACAAACAGAGGATCAAGCTCAAGATGTGTATGCTCAGAAGTAATGTCTTCTTCTTTTAGTGCAATATATGTGTTTTCTTCTTCCTCAGCATCAAGGTACTCTATAATGCCTTTCTCTGCAAGCTTTGCCCATGTTGATTTTCCCTCGTTTATATCAAGCAAATGCTGCTTTGTCAATAAAGACACTCCTTTTTCAACAACAATAAGCGGCCTTTGCACTCGCCCGCCATCTGTGTTTATCTGAAGTGTTTCACGATCAATATGATATGAAATATTCATGTTTATTGGAAGCACACCGCTCCTGCGCTTTGTAATCAAACTCCGTGCAAGCTTCTTGGCATTATCTGTAGTGCCGACCTGCTGACCATTCAAAAATATTCTTGCCATAATAATCCTCTAGTTTTCTTCTGTCTCTGCCCCAAGTGTCTTAAGCATAGAAACAATTTTTGTCTCATCAACCTCATTTGAAGGTATTGTTGCCTGCGCACTGAGCGCAAGGAAGTTTCTTAGGCCAATGCTTTGTCCTTCAGGTGTTCTAACAGCGCAAAGCCTGCCCCATTGGGTTGCATGAAGTTCTCTTGCTTCAAAATGCTCCTGTGTTGCAGAAAGCGGTGAAACAACACTCCTCATGTGACCCAAAGTCCTTATGAAATTGCTTCTCTCAAGGCGCTGTGATACACCGGTCTGCCCGCCAACCCAAGTACCGGTTGACATTGCGCGCATTACCTGTTTTGTAAAAACATCAGCCACAACAACACTTTGCAGGCGCAAAAGTTTTCTTCCGCGCTTCATCATCTTCTGATAATTGTATTGCAGACGCACCACAAGCCCCCAACGACCCATTATAACCGAACGCACAAGAGTCTCAAGCAAGTCTCCTGCCATCCTAAGGCGCTTGTTTGCATAGTGGTCTATATCATCATGGTCTATCAAGCCCTTTTGAAGAAGAATCATCTTATGGAAAACATCACCAAGATATTTTGCCTTCTTTATTCTGTGCTCTGGTTTCGTACCTATATGAGCAAGAAGATAATTATCAATAATCTGCATTATACGAATCTCACGCCCTTCTTTCTGGCGCATCTTCATCTTCTTTCCAATGTATTCAAGTGCCTCTTCCTTGTTTGCCACCTGATTTTCGTATATGTTAATGTAAATGTCCTCAAGAAGGTCTTCTTTTGTTGTAATTGCTTCAATAACATCTTTATCCGATTCAATACCAAGCGCCTTCATTAAAAGTACGACTGATACAGGAGTCTGAAGAAGATTTGCAAAGCGAACCACAATAAGCCCTTCAGGCGTTCTCTCAAACATATGCCTTTGTGTGTAGCCGCCCCTCTCAGAGTTTATTCTTGCGCTCGTAACACCCTTCTCTCTTTGTAATATCAGCTTATTCGGTGCAATCTCCTCTGAAAGAATTATTGTCCTCTCTGTGCCATTTATTATAAAATACCCGCCATGGTCATCAGGATCTTCTCCTGCTTCGATAAGTTCCTCGCGGGACATATTTGCAAGATGGCACAATTTAGATTTCACCATAATAGGAAGCTCTCCAATCTCAACGCGCTCCATATCATGCTCATGTTCCTCAAAAACCGGAGTCATCTCAACATAAACCGGTGTAGAATAAGTAAGGTTTCTGTAGCGAGCTTCTTGTGGAAGTATTTTTCTAAAAGACCCGTCAGACTCTTTCATCTGGGGCTCATTTAGTGTCACTTTTCCAAGCTTGATTACGAGCTCCTCACCTGTCGGAAGCTCAACAACCATTTTTCCAATATCATTAAGGGTTTTCTGCAACCGTCTTACGATAAAATCATTATATGAGTCAATCTGGTGTGCAACAAGGGCTCCTGCTCTAGCGCGCTCTTCAACATATGATTTGGCTATGCTTCGTTCCACAATTAACCCTCCACAACAAGACGATAGTATAAAGAAGTTCCTGCAGTCGGACTCTTACGTGTAATTTTTAAGACATCTCCGGCTTTTGCACCGATAGATTCAACTACTTTGTCAGCTTCAAGAATTTTAGGCAGGTTCTGAACCGTAAGTTTCAAGTTTACAAGAAGAACTTCTACTTCCTCTTTAGGCATTATTTCGTGCCTGGGCACAAGTTCGTGTAAGAGAATATCTTTTTCTTTCATAATGTGACCTACAATCATGAAACCTCGATGAACCCCGTCCCTAAAGAACAGATTCAACTGATTCGGTTTCAAGCTTTCGAAGCCGCATCCGCGACTTCAAAATAAGACAAGACGTACAGTCTCTGCACGCGTCCTTTTAAAGCTATGCGTTTTCGCAAAGCTCATGCAATATTAATGGCGAGCCCGGAGGGATTTTCATTGGAGATTTGATTTTCAACTTCACCAAATTTTGAACCCTCGACACCCGGGTATCTTCTACAGATCCGGAAATATCCGTCTGGTTAAAAGCTTCACCCTCGTATTAAGAGCCCGGTGCTCTAGCCAGACTGAGCTACGGGCCCGCACAATATGCCAAACTGATTTTAATTATAAAAACCAAAAACACAAGCCATACTCATTCTAAATTATACCAACACGCTTCTGTTTTTCATGAAGTTTCTATATTTTACTCATAGCACGCCCTGGTCGGGATTTCCAAAATCGGGCGCAAAAACAACAATTATCTTTTTTATAACCAGATATTATATCTGATGTTTTTTATTTAAAGCAATATGCCTTCACCATAGAAGAATGCTTTTTTAGCTTTATAAACTTTTACGCCACCACTTTTTGAACCCGACTCCTGAGAGCTCTGCACAGCCACTGTTTATCAAAACATATCTTTTGCAGCCGCATGACAGTCTCAGATGCTAGCCGACTACACCACCAGGGCATTAATGCGAAGTTGACTCAATAGTATAGAGCATACCGTACCCGCATACAAAAAATGTAATTGGTCCCGCCATAGTCTACTGTTTGCTGCCGATTATCAACAACACAAATGAGTACCTGGCAGCGTCATGAGGTTCCCGCCCGAAGGCAGTACAACTCAAATCGCTGGAGGTCTTAACTTCCGAGTTCGAGATGGGATCGGGTGTACCCCTCCGCCATGGCCGCCAGATTCATTAAGTACTGCACGCGAAATATATAAACCTATGCATCTTTCTGCAAA
>DAOVYR010000062.1 GCA_030635525.1 Candidatus Nanohalarchaeota archaeon
CTCGTCGTTTCGGATCTTGTTTTTTGCGCAGAGTATGGCGTGGCCGAGCCCGGCAGATACGGCCTGGTATGCGAAGACTATGTGGAGGTTGTGTAGCTGTCGGGGTTTTACGAAGTCTATCAGGGGACCTTTTTTGTGGCCGGTTATCAGGCATGCTCTTTTTATGCCGCAGATGTTCAGGGATTCCATGGCGTGTTCTATGAGGCATTTTGAGCCGCAGTGAAGAAGCTCTTTTGGGATTGCTTCGGTTATGGGTTTTAGGCGTGTGCCTTTACCTGCAGCGGGGATTATTCCTATCATGTTATTACCTTACTTCTTTTGATGAGTTTTTGTTTAAATATCTTACTTGTGTAGGATAAAGTAGGATAGTTATTTATAGTTTTGCGGGTATTAATGTTTTGGGTGTCTGCGTGAAAGAGAAAATTTCTGTGACTATTGATTCTGGTGTGCTTAGGGCTGTTGAGGGGATTGTTGACGGCATCAGGATTAAGAACAGGTCGGATGCTATTGAGTATCTTTTGAAGAGGTCGGTTGGTGAGAGGAGGGTCGCTGTTGTTCTTTGCGGGGGGGATGATGCAAAGCAGATGCTTTCGGATGGTGTTTTTCGGTTTGTTGCGAAGGTTGGCGAGAGGACGGTTATTGAGGATACTGTTTTGCAGCTTAAGGGTTTTGGGTTTTCGAGGATTTTTGTGGTCGGGAGGAATGATGTTCTTACGCAGATTTTTTCTGTTCTGAAGAACGGGGAGTCTCTTGGGGTTTCGGTTGATTATGTTGAGGAGCATGAGTCCAGGGGTACTGCGCATTCGCTTTCGCTTATCTCTTCAAGGGTTGAGGGGGATTTTCTGGTGGTGTATGGGGATCTTGTTTTTCGGTATGATTTGATGCGGCTTTTTCGTGAGCATGTGGTGAATGGGGGGGTTGTGACGCTTGCGCTTTCTTCGGCTGCGCACCCGGCTGAGAAGGGGACGGTGCAGCTTGATGGCAACAGGGTGCTTGCGTTCAGCCAGAAGGTTAAGGTTTCGAGCAGTTTTATTGCGTTTACGCCGATTTTTGTGGCTGGCCCGGGTGTTTTTTCTGTCAGCGGCGATTCGCTTGAGGATGAGGTTTTTCCTACGCTTGCGCGGGATGGGAGGCTTTACGGGCTTGTTTTGCCGGGAAATGAGGTTCATGTTCATAAGAAGGGGGATTTGGGAAAGGCGCGTGAACTGGTGCGGGCCTGATTTTGTGTGGTGTGTTATGTATGTTCTTGGGCTGTCTCTCGGAGTGGGTTCGTCTGCGTGTCTTTTGAGGGATGGCAAGGTTTTGTTTGCTGCGCATGAGGAGCGATTTAGCAGAAAGAAAGGGGATTCTGGTTTTCCATATAATGCTGTCAGATTTTGTCTTGATGGTGCAGGGATATTGATTAATGATGTTGATTGTGTTGGCTTTTGTGCTGCTGCTGCTTGTTCTGGTTCGCTTAAGGGGGGTTGTGGCGGGTGGGTTGGTTTGGATGAAAATGGAGGGGTGGCGGCAGGGAATCGGGCTGTGGGTGTGTTGCGTAGGAAGTTGAGGTATTCGGGGCGCATCGAGGGTGTGTCAAGTTATGTTGCTTATGGTTTTGGGTCTTATTTTGGCTCTTTGTTTGATGGGGCGGCTCTTGTGGTTGTGGATGGTGTGGCGGGTGAGTATTGCACTGTCCTTGGGTGTGCGAAGGGTTTGGATGTTTCTTTTTTGAAGGCTATCGGGTATCCTGATTCGCTTGCGGTTTTGTATCGTGCTGTTTGCGATTACCTGGGGTTTTGTGATGCAGGTTCAGAGTATAAGGTGATGGGGCTTTCTGCTTACGGGCGACCTGTTTTTTATGATGATTTTCTTAGGGTTGTTGAAGTTTCGGAGGATGGTTATGCGCTTGATATGTCTTTTTTTGATGTTGTTGATGGCGGATTTGTTGTTTCGGATAAGTTTGCCCGGTTGTTCGGGGTGCGCAGGAAGGAAGGCGGGCGGCTTGTGCAGAGGCATAAGGATATTGCTGCTTCGCTGCAGAGAGTTTTGGAGGATGCGCTTTTGGCTGTGCTTAAATATGCGCGCAGGCTTACGGGGTGTGATAATCTGTGCGTGTCCGGGGAGGTTGCGCTTAATTGCCTGGCTCTTTCGAAGGTTGTGGGTAAGGCGGGTTTTAAGAGTGTCTATGTTCTTCCGGCACCTGATGAGGGGGGGCTTGCAGTCGGGGCCGCGTTTTATGTTTATTATTCTGTTTTTGGGCAAAAGAAGAGAGTCGGGTTTGGTTCTGCTTTTTTGGGCCCGTCTTTTTCGGATGAGGATATCAAGGGTTTTTTGGAGCGTGAGGGGGTTAAGTATACTGTGTTTAGGGATGATAGGGGGATGGTTTCTGCAGTGGCGCGCCTGATTTATGAAGGGAATGTTGTCGGGTGGTTCCAGGGGAGGATGGAGTGGGGGGCGCGGGCGCTTGGGGCGCGTAGTATCTTAGCTAGTCCTTGTGGTTCCGAGGTGAGGGATGTCTTGAATACGGGTGTGAAGCATCGTGAAGAGTTTAGGCCGTTTGCGCCTGTTGTGTGTGATGATGATGCGCGTGATTTTTTTGTGCTTGATGATGCGCTTTTTTCACTGTATGAGTTTATGCTTGCTGTTTGTGCTGTTCGCGGGGATAAGAGGGAGTTGATTCCCGGGGCTGTGCATGCGGATGGGAGTGCGCGGGTGCAGGTTTTGCGGCGTTCTGTGAATCCTCTTTTTTACGGGCTTGTGAAGGAGTTTGGGAGGGTTAGTGGTGTGCCTGTTTTGGTTAATACGTCTTTTAATGATGCAGGTGAGCCGATTGTTTGCAGCTTGGAGGATGCGTGTCGGTCTATGATTAGAACGGGGGTTGATTATGTTGTTTTTGGGAGGTTTTTGATTAGGAAGGATGAGAACAGCCTTCAGAAAGGCTGGCGATCAGAGCGACCGTAAAGCTTCGCTTTAGGTCACTGGTCTGTTCAAGGCACACCTGTGTTGGGCTGTTAATGAAAATATGAAAAAAAGAAAAAGTTGGTTGTGGGTTCAAAGGATTTATCCGCCGATTCTGAACATTTTTGTTCCGCAAGAAGGGCATGTTCCTTTTTTTGCTTTTCTGCCGTTTTTCATTGTTACTTCTTCGGGGTCTTTTATTTCTCTTTTTTCTTTACATTTTACGCAATATGCTTCTGTCATAGTTATCACCTTAGTAAATTTATTGGGATAAGTTGTATATAAAGGTTTGTAGGAGGGTGTTTGGTGCAGGGGACGAGATTTGAACTCGCGAAGGAACTAATCCACAGGGCCCTCAACCCTGCCTCTTAGGCCGCTTGAGTACCCCTGCATTTTTGTGTGGTTTCTATAAATTGCCAAAAGTTTAAAAATCTTCTTGGTGTTCGGGGGGGGTGCTGTAGTTTGGCTGGTCTATTGGTTTCTTTTTTAGGAGGTCTGCCAGTACGAGTTTGAAGCTTTCCTGGAAGACGTATCTTTGCATGCCGAGGTCTGTTGAGAGGCTTTTGGTTTTGAAGCTGTCGATGCATGATTCTTCGGATATTCTTATTGCGGTTTTTACTATTTTTTTTAGTTCAAATTCTTTTATTTTTAGTTCGTCTGTTTCCATGCGGGTACTACCTCCTTATATTCCGATGTCGGTTATTATGATTTTTCCTGAGTTTTTAGGGTTTAGCCCTTTTTTGATGTCGTGGAATGTTATTGTTATGTCGGGGTGTATTGATGTTCCCCGGGTGTTGCCTGTGTCTGCGTCTATGCCGCTTGGGCAGTCGAGGGATATTTTTGTGCAGTCTATGTTGTTGAAGGTTTCTATTGCGGTTTTGTAGGGGTCTTTTACGGTGCCTTTTAGGCCTATGCCGAGTATTGCGTCGATGGCGATGTCGTATTTTTGGTTTTTTATTGTTGTGATGATTGGGATTTTGAGGTTTTTTATGATGTTGTGGTTTGTTTTTGTTTCGTCGGTTCTTAGGACTGGTTTTATGAGGAGGAGGGTTACGTTTGCGCCGTATTTTTTGGCGTGGCGCGCGAAGACGAGGCCGTCGCCTGCGTTGTTGCCGGTGCCGCAGAAGATGATTATGTTTTTGTTTTTTAGGTTGTAGTGCTCATTGATGGTTCTTGCTGCGTTTGCGCCTGCGTTTTCCATGAGGATTAGGGCGGGGATGCCTAAAGTGTCCTGTGCGTGCCTGTCGAAGTTTTGCATCTGTTGTATTGAGAGCATGTTGTGTTTTATGGGTGTGGTTGTTAATATATTGGTTGGGTATTTGGGAGAAGGAAGTGCTCCTGCTGGGATTCGAACCCAGGTCACAGGCGTGAGAGGCCTGAATGATTACCGGACTACACTACAGGAGCGTTTAGTAATAGTGTTTATGCATGAGAATATTTTAAATAGTTTATGGCTAATATGTTATGTTGTTAGTTGTAGGTTATAGTTTGTATGATTGACTATAATTGTTTTTATGGGCTGGTGGTCTAGCTGGTTATGACAACGCCTTGACGTGGCGTAGATCGAGAGTTCGAATCTCTCCTGGCCCATTTTTTTTGTTTTGATTAGGTATGATTGTTTTTGTCTGGTGTTTTATGGAATGTTGTTTTTTGTTTTCATATGTATTTCAAAATCATACTTCCTTAAAGAATTTTACGGCAAAATTACAAAAATTAATGATAACCTTTTTATCAAGATCAAATTCTTTTCTACTTCCCAAATAGTTTTTAGATGTCGGAGTTACTTCTTTTCCTTCCATTAGTTCTGCATAGGTAATACATTTAATGTGTTTTTTTGAAACTATAATAAAATAACAATTTTCATAAGGATAATCTTTTGGTAAGTCAGATTTTTTGAATTCTTCACTTTTTCTAAATTTAATTTCAATAAAAAATACTTCTTTTCCTTTTTGAATTACAAAATCAGGCATTCTTCGGATATTTGATGCCACGTCACCTCTAACTCCTTTTAGTAATTTCATAATTCCGGGAACTGTGTTTTCCATTCCATATCTAAAAACATTATAATCTAATGATAAAAATAATTCTTCTATCAATGTTTCAGCAATCCTTCCTTTAATCATGCCTTCTTTGTAATTACTTTCTCCTTTAGATAACCCTTTTGATTTGGAAGCAGAGTTGTTGTTGTTTTGATGTTCTCTACATAGTGCATGATTAAACTTTTTCATAGACCAATCATACTCTTTTTTTGTTATTTCTACTTTGCATTTAGAGCATTCGTATGACATAAAAATCTGTTATTGCAGAATCTATATAAAGTTAGCTAATTTTTTGAAATTACCCCTTCTGTCTTAGCTTTTTTTCTTGATTGAGTTTAACATTTTGGGCTTATGAGAAGTTCTGACTGAAATGAGAGATGTAACGGGGTCGAGTATTGCAGAGCTGAAGGCGGGGATTGGAGAAGTTCTTATCGTGTTGTGTATTTTGTATCGTGATTAACTGAAGTAGTGCGTAGTACGATATGGGTGAATGAGGAGTGATTCTGGCGAACGACGAATGAATCGGTTATTATTTATAAGGGTCTTGTTGTTCTGTTTGCTTTTGTATGCTTGTTTAGTGTTTTATTATGCGCGATTTTTGGAATCTTATTGCGTCTTCTACTGTGTGGATGTTTCGTTTTTTCATGTGCCTGTATAGGTTGCTGAATAGGTCTTTTGTTGCCATTACGTCGCTCATGGCGCGGTGCGCTTGCTGGTTGTTTATTCTTAGGTGGCTGCATAGGTTTTCTAACTTGTATGAGCTTAGGTTGGGTATCAGCCTTCTTGATAGTTTGCAGGTGCATAGGGCGTTGTTTTCCAGTTCGTCTGTTTCGGTTTCTTTGAAGTTGTGGTTCAGAAAGTTGTAGTCGAATGTTGTGTTGTGCGCGATGATTACGTTGTTGGCTATGAATTTTCTTATGTCTGCACTTACGTCTGGGAAGGTCGGTGCGTCTTTTACCATGTTGTTTGTTATGCCTGTCAGGGAGGTTATGAAGGAGGGGATTCTTCTTTGTGGGTTTATTAGTGTTGAGTATCTGTCTATTGTGTTGAATGTGGTTGTGTTGTTGTCTACGTTTACTTTGAGGGCAGAGAATTCTGTGATTTTATGCATGTGTCTCGAGAGTCCTGTTGTTTCGATGTCGAGTATTACGAATTTTGTGTTTTCCATGTTGTCGCCGTTGTTTTTATTTTGATGTCTGTTATATCTGTGTTTGTTGTAATTTATGTTTACTTATCTTTATTTTCCCCCTTGGTTCTTTGTGATGTCCCACAACCTTCTGAAAGGTTGATTATCAAGTGCGTTTCGCTTTGCTCAAGCGCACGGGGGTTTATTTTCATTTTCGTCTTTTTTCGAGCCCCCACCCGCCCAGTTGAGGGTTATGTTGTCTGAGTAGTTGTCTGAGTTTTTTGATGGATGTTGTGGGGTTATTGTTTATGTCAGGCCTAGCATGTCTCCGAAGATTGCGAAGAGGAGCGCTTTTGCTGCGAAGAATATTATCAGTGCAAGACTTACGAAGACGGGGCTGTATTTTACTGCGCC
>DAOVYR010000002.1 GCA_030635525.1 Candidatus Nanohalarchaeota archaeon
AAAATACCGCAAGGCTCGCGGTGGGTAAAACACATTGCCTACGCCGTACCTCTCGCATTCCTGAGCTTAATTGCATGGGGATTCATCCATCACAAATCCGTTGAATTGACACTCACAATGCTCACATACTGGTTCCTGATTAACGGCATACTATCCGCCCTTGGCGCCATACTTGCACTCGGCCACCCATTGACCATACTCTCAGCATTCATCGCCGCACCCTTCACATCCCTCAACCCGACAATTGGCGCAGGCATTGTAGCAGGACTCGTCGAAGCAAAAATAAGAGAACCAAGAGTAAAAGACTTCCAGAGTCTGGGCGAAATAACGACATTCACAGGATTCTACAAAAACAGGGTCTCAAGAATCCTCCTTGTAGCAGCACTCGCAAACCTCGGGAGCTCTATAGGAACATTCGTGGCACTGCCTTATCTGATGAGCCTGTTATAATTCATCATCCTTTTACTCTTCTTGAAAGCGAATCACTCAATGAGATTCGCAATCGTCCTAATGAGCCTGTTATAACTCATCAACCCATTCCCAACAAAAAAAATCCAATAGGGAACACATCAACTATTTATAACATCTCAAAAATAATAAACAGCATGAACACAAGACTTCTCGAGGACGCCGGCCTGACAGAAAACGAATCCAAAGTATACCTTGCGCTCCTTCGCATCGGCCCGGCTACAGCAGGCGAAATCACCGAAACGAGCGGCGTCCACAGGCGCAACGTCTACGACGCAATCGAGCGCCTGAAAGAAAAAGAACTTGTAAGCGAACTTGACCAGAACAACAAAAAATACTTTCACCCAAGCGATCCTGTAGAACTTGTAAATATCCTCAAAAAAAGGCAAAGAAACATAGAAACAATAATACCAGACCTCAAAAGACTCTATGAAAACCCGGAAACAAAAGAGATCGTACAACTCCTCCACGGTGACGCAGGCCTGAAAGCAATCATGGAAATGCAGGCCGAAGACAACCACGACATCTTTGTCCTCGCAAGCAGGGACTCAATCGCAGAGATGCTCAGGTTCACATATCCTGAATACGTAAAAAAAAGAGTAGAAAAAAATATCTGGATACACTTCATCTTCAACTCATTCGAAGGCGGCAAGACCGTATCCTCCGCTCCCCTCTCAAAAGTAAGATACTTCCCGAAAGAACACTCAGTACCGTCAACCTTCATGATATGGGGCACCAAATCCGCAATAATGTTATTCACAGAAAAAAACCCGGTAATAATGCTCTTCAACAACGAAAAAATCGCAAAAGACATCATGGACTACTTCAACCTGATATGGGAGATAGCCATTCGCTAGGAGAACAAAAATCAAAACATGACCACAAACGGGACGGGTAGAGACTCGATAAAAGACAAAACAAAAATAATCCCTCGTGCGCTTGAGCGAATCGTAGACAAACAACCCATTCGCGTGCTTGAGCGAAAGCGAAACACGCTTAATAGTCAACCTTTTACAAGGTTGAGCGAAACGCACTTAATGATCAACCTTTTAAAAGGTTGAATTATATAAACATACAAGTCAATATAAATCATAAGGTAGATTACATGAAAAACACGTCAATTATCCTATTTATCATCACTACACTAATCCTTGCAAACAGCGCATCAGCACAGACCATAGAAGATTCAAAGTACGAAATAACCTGCCTTGAGAACGCAGGCATAACAATAAAATCCCAGGAATACATAGACGACAACAGTGCTCATCAAAAGACCACAGTAAGCGCCAAAAGACTCAGCGACAACACCACATTCGACGTGCCCGGCATATGGAGCGATAGGTATTTCACATCAGAGGAACTACTATTCAACGAAAGTGGAGCATACAACATAACAATAAACATGCATTCAGAACATGAAACAGAACAATCAGTCAACTGCCCGGGACTCATATTCAGCTGCAAAGTATTTTCTTTGAGTATCTCAAGTTGCTACAGATACGAAGATGCGCTACACATCTCATTTGAAACAGTAAACGCATTTGAAAATCTTGACCTGAAAAACAATTTGACATACAGCATGACCAACGACAGGGCACACACAATAGAAGTCAGCCAAAAGAAAAACAACCAACTTCTGGACGTAATTGAAACATTCAATATCGGAGAAGAAAAATACAAAATAATATGGCCTGTCAGCGAAAAAATTGAGACATTTTACATAAGAGCACCGGTATGCAGGGCCTACGCATCCGCGAAATGCATCGAACCACCGGGATGCAAAAACGACGACGAATGCCAGGATTCACAATACTGCGACACATACTGCAGAGAACTGAACTGCAAAAATGATGAACAAGTACACAATCACAGATGCGTATCATGCATCTTAGACAGAGAGTGTGATGACTCCTTGATCTGCACACAGGACACATGCACAAACAACAGATGCATTCATAACTCTGTTGTATGCGAAGCACAGGATGCATGCACAACCGCACGATGCGAGGAACCGCAAGGCTGTGTATATGTTGTTGACGAAGACTGCAAAAAAAGCAAAGAGAATACAGCAAATCCAGGCACAGAAGAACCGCAAGACCCAGACTCAAAATCAAACATGTCCTACATCGGCGCAGCACTGCTACTATTGATACTTGCCCTCATCTTGAAACCCAAAAACAAGCCGGAAACAAAACAGGAAAAGAAATCCTCCACTAAAGCAAAAAAAAACAAAACACCACGAAAAAAGAAATAGACAGTGAACACAAATATTTTATATACTTCTCGACCCAATAACATGTCTATGAAAGTTCTCAAAGACGCAACAGCATTCATAGATAATGAACTAAAAAAAACAGATATCAGCATAGAAGGAGAGAAGATAGCAAAGATTGAAAAAAACCTGCGCGGAGATGAAGAGATTGACTGCACAGGACTCATAATTCTCCCGGGTGCAATCGACATCCACGTCCACTTCCGCGACTTCAAAGAAAGCCACAAAGAAGACTGGTTCAGAGGCTCAAGAGCCGCAGCAAAAGGCGGCACAACAACCGTATTCGACATGGTAAACAACAACCCACCAATCACAACCTACAAGCGCCTCATGAAAAAAAAGAAACTCGCCAAAAAAAGCATAGTAAACTACGGTCTCTACTTTGGCCTCGGCCCGGATAACCTGGACAACCTCGAAAAAATCGCCCCCCACGTATGTGGATTCAAACTCCATATGTGCAAAACCACAGGCGAACTGCTCCTGACAGACCCCGCGCTCCAGAAAAAATCATTTGAAGCAGTAAAAAAAACAGGAAAGCCAATAGTAGTCCACGCAGAAGACCAGAAGATTCTCGATGCAGCAGAAAGCATCCACAAAGAAAGATGCGACTACCTCGCGCACGCAGACTCAAGACCGCGCCTCGCAGAATCCCGCGCAGTAGATCACGCAATAGCATGCGCAAAAGAGACAGGTGCAAAAACCCACCTCACACACATCTCAACAACACTCGCACTCACCCGTATAAGAAAAGCAAAACAAAGAGGCATAGACCTCACATGCGACACAACCCCCACATACATGTACCTCACCCGCGACAACCTAAAAAACATGGGCGCCTTCTGCAAGATGAACCCTCCTGTAAGAACAAAACAAGACCTTGAATCAGTCTGGGAATCAATAAAATACAACATCATAGACATAATCTCAACAGACCACGCCCCGCATACAATCAAAGAAAAAGAAAACAACTTTAAAACCGCCCCCTCGGGAATACCCGGGGTAGAGATGAGACTCCCGCTCCTCCTTGACGCAGTAAACAAAAACATGCTAACACTCGAAACATTAGTAAAAACATGCTGCACAAACCCGGCAAAGCGCTTCAACCTAAAAGGGCGGGGCGAAATAAAAGAAGGCAACTACGCAGATCTGGTAGCAGTCAACATGGACCTGAGAAAAGAAGTAAGAAGAGAAGAGCAGGTCACAAAATGCGGATGGTCACCATATGAAGGAATGAGCTTAAAAGGCTGGCCAATAAAGACTTTCGTCAACGGAAACCTTGTATACAACTTCGGCAAACTATATCCCAACCAGGGAAAAGACCTCTTTGAACAACCAGAGAAGTGAAAAAAATGAACATAACAGACGCAATAATCCTTGGCATAATACAAGGCATCTTTGAATGGCTCCCTGTAAGCAGCGAAGGCATAACCACCCTCTACCTCATAGCAAAAGACTACAGCATGCAGGATGCAATCCCTATCTCAATCTGGCTCCATACAGGAACACTCCTTGCAGCAACCATCTACTTCAGAAAAGACCTGAAAGCCATACTAAAAAACATCCCGGACTATCTTAAAAAGAAACCCACAAAAACAACTTCAGTCACAACATTCCTGATCATCTCAACAGCATGCACAGGTATTGTCGGTCTCCCAATACTTTTATACAGTCTTGACAAACTAAACTTCAGCGGTGCTCATGCAACAGCATTCATAGGCATCCTCCTAATATTCACAGGCATCATCCAGAAAAACACACCAAAAAACCAAAAAGAAAAAAAGATAACAACCAAAGACAGCATAATAACAGGTCTCCTGCAAGGTTTTTCAGCCATGCCAGGCATATCAAGATCCGGCATCACAACAGCAGGACTAATCTTTCGAAAACACAGCGCAAAAGAATCACTGAAACTAAGCTTCCTCATGAGCATCCCCGCAGTCCTCGCAGCAGAAATAGGCCTCGGTCTGATGAACAAAATCACAATAGACACAAACTCCCTGATTGCAATTACAATATCCTTTATCACAGGATACGCAACAATAGGTGCCTTAATTCAGTTCGCACAAAAGGTGCGCTTCTGGAAATTCTGCATCTTTCTCGGGATACTGAGCATTGTACCATATATCCTGACACTATAGAGCTCCACAAAAAATATATATCTCCCCCTTCTAATAAACACCCTATGATAGACGCACACTGCCACCTTGAACAAAAAGACTACAATCCCGACAGAGACGAAGTCATCAAAAGATGCCAAAAGAAAATGGATGCAATAGTCACCTCATGCGCCCACCCAGACGACTTCGACCTGACACTCTCACTAAAAAAACAATATCCGGACTTCATCTACATAAGCATAGGCCTCCACCCCGAATACATAAAAGAGCTAAAACCGGAGCAAAAAACCACACTGATAGAAAAAATAAAAACCAACAAAGACTCAATATCTGCAATAGGTGAAATCGGCCTCGACTACTACTGGACTAAAGAAGAAGAATGGCGAAAAAGACAAAAAGAGATGTTCAAAGAATTCATAGAACTTGCAGAAGAACTAAAAAAGCCAATAGTAATCCACTCCCGCGACGCACATGAGGATACCCTAGACATCCTCGAAAAAACCAAACCAAAACAAGTACTACTCCATTTGTGGGGCGCAAACCAACAGGTCCCAAGAATAATCAAAAACAATTGGAACGTATCCTTCGGCCCCATCCTTCTTCGCTCAAAAAAACACAAAAAAATATGTCGCGACATGCCACTCGAAAAAATCATGCTCGAGACAGACTCCCCGTGGTTCGGCGAAAACAGGCAAAGAAATGAGCCGACAAGCGTCGAAAAAGTAATAGCAAGAATCGCAGAAATAAAAAAACTAGACCCAAAAGAAATAGACAAAGCCACAACACAAAACGCAAAAAAATTCTTCGCTATAGAATAACCTCAAAGAAGTTTTGTGAACGAAGTAAGCAAAATTTGGGAATGCTCAAAAAGGAAGTTTTTGGCACGCAGAAAATCTTTGATTTTCTTGCGAATTGTGAAGCGAGCAATTTTCATTTTATCCCTTGTTTATACGAGGATAAGGGCTTCAGCCCGAAAGCGCAGCGTCCCAAAGCGGAACGAAGTGAAGCGCAGACTAAATCTGAAGTCCGATCACCAAAAAAAAGAAGTAATACATTTAGTCAAATAATCAATGGGCAATTTCCTTTAATCTTCCAAGAAGACACCAATGATCTCCCTTATCTTTATGCAGACTTAAGATCTTAAAATTCTTGAAATCTCTTCTCATTAACTTTTTTGTGTAAAAATAGTGAGGTAATCCTTTTTCTCTTCCATTTAAAGGGATATAAGTTCGGGGTTCTGGCATATCAAATTTTGTTGCTCTTGTTCTGTATTTATCTCCGGAAACTGTAACAAAAACAATACCCTCTGACTTCAAAACTCTTTCAATTTCTAAAATACAAAATTTGACTTTATCATGAAAATTATGATGAATAACTTGAGTTGAAATTACAGCATCAAAATAATTGTCTTTGAAAGGGAACTTTTCATAACAGGAATGTTCTTTAAGTTTGGCAGAAATATTTTCGTCTCTCAGCCATTTTCGAGTCATTTTCAACCCTGCTTTTGAAACATCAGTCGCATATACATCAAAACCATGTTTAGCAAGTAATATGACGTGTCTGCCAGAACCACATCCCAAATCAAGAATTTTCTTAGATTTTTCTTTTTTTAAGAGCGATATTAATTTCTTCATGTCTTCTTGGGTCTTCAAGAAAACTTTTCCACTTTTTTTGAATATTGATTCCCAATTACCCATAGGATTATATAAAAAGTGATTAGTTTATAAGTTTTTGGAAATTGCCCTTTTCTATTTTAGGACTTCAGATTTATTTCAGATAACCTACCTTCTCAAAACCGCAGGATAAGCATACTTAGCATACTTAGCAATATGCCCTGCCCTCCCAAGATCAAAAAACAACCTGCTGTCAAGATACACCACATGCTGCATTGCATGCATCCCCCGAAAGGCCCTGCCCATAAACGGCACAGCCTCAAAACACCTCAATGTTTTCAAAAGCGGCAGCACAAACAAGATATCAATAGTCCTCCTGCGAAGAAAATGCCGATACTGCCCCCGGTAAAGACACTTATCAAGACCAATATCCAAAAGAAACACAAAAAGAATAAACTCATCCGCAAGATGAATAATATTCTCCTGCAAATAATTCAGGGGAAGCATCATCTCACATACCAAAAGCAAAAGAATAACAAGCGACAAATACGGAATATTATACCTGAGAACATGACGGATCTTATCAACCCTTAAAGACCCCCCGCAAAATTCGCAAAGCTTCTCGCTGACATGAAGCGACATACCGCAATCAGAACACTCAAAAACAGATTTATGAATACGCCTGCGCATTGTCTCATCCCCCTATAACCCTAAGAAACAATATTATCGCATTCATAGCATATATATTTATCCCTTAAAAGAGAACCTAAGTGCAGCGGTTTTCGCGAAACGAAATATAGAAAATCGTTCGCAAGCACAATATTTCATAACACTAAACTTAATCCTTCTCCTCTTTTTCCTTTCTCTCTATCTTTAATATGACTCCGTCAATCTTCCTGATCTTCACTTCAATCTCTTCTTCACCACACATTATTTCTACTTCCCATTTACCTTTCTGTTTTTCATATTCAATCTCTTTAACGTCTTTTTCATTCACAGATATTTCCAGTGCCTGACAGGCTTTTAACGCAATTTCTTCAGCCTGCTCTATTGTTTTAACTTCTTCACCCATCTAAATCTCCTCCTTTCTTAAAAGTCAAATAGTTCTCCAAGGAAAGACTCCTTCCTTCACCACACTTTTATTCAAATTCTATTTTTATATATGTAAATTTTCATAATAAAGTTTTAACTCAGGGACATATTGAATACATCGGCATTCCTGATGAATAGTATACAATCATAAACCCGACCATACACAATACATCTAATGATGCTCATACTTCGGATGTTCATGTCCGGCTTCTTTTCGCAATTTCAAATGCTCAATATGGGCGACCTTTTCCTTCAAAAATCCACTAAAACTCAATTCATTATCTTCAATCATTGTCGATGCATGGCATCCACCCAAAAAATGAGGCATTATGACATAAGTTGCCCCCTCGTCATAGAGTTTCAAAGCTCCATCAATCTGGTGAGAAACAACAGCAATAATGGCTTCCTTATTAGCATCTTTTATCTTATTGATTAACAACAGGTTCGTGTCTAGTGCTGGTATCGTCGAAATGACCATCTTTACTTTCGAAAAATTCAAATCATCAAGAAGTTCCGTATCATTTACATCCCCATATTTACAATCATATCCTCTCTTGGATAAATCTATAATGACTTTGGGATCATAGTCTATTATGAGAAATTTCTTTTTTATCTTTTGTAGTGACGTCGTAATATCAAAACCAATCTCATCATGCCCAAAAAGTATGATATCATAATCCTCATCTTTATGGTACCTATGTTCATCGATCTTTCTTCCTTTTCTCTCAAATAAAGTGAGATATTTCGATAGGTAACCATACAACTTATTTGAATAAAGTATCATGTATGTAGCGCCTGCAATGGTTATTAAAGCTATAAGCGTTATCAAAGAGAGAATTTCACTTTCCAGATGACCTACTTTAATCCCTAATGCAATCAGTATTAAAGAAAATTCACTGACCTGTGCAACAGTAAGACCTGCCAAGAAACTGTTCCTCTTGGTGTAACCCCATAATCCCATCAATGTCATCACAATCAAAGGATTTCCTATAAGGATGAGCAATGAAAATACAATGCTGGGGACAATATATTGATAAATATTAGTAAAAGTCATCTGGGAACCCAATAGTATAAAAAATAATATAAGGAAAAAATCACGTAGAGGCCTCATCTTAGAACTTATTTCATAATGATATGGGGTCATTGATAATGTTATTCCTGCAAGTAACGCTCCTGCCTCTATTGAAAAATTCAGGTAGTGAAAAAGAGAGGCTATTGCAAAACACCAGCTAATAGAAAAAAGCAATAAAAATTCCTGTGATTTAGCAACCAGTCGGGTCAAGTTAGGAAAAACGTATATAGCGATGATTGCTAATATTATTAGCAAACCCATTCCGGTCAATATGGTCTCAATAGCCAGCCCGGCAATGTTATTTCCTCTATTGATAGAGGATATTAGTGTCAGGACAAATATCGCGATAAAATCCTGCACTATAAGAAAGCCTATAGCAATTCTCCCATAAAGTGTTTCAAGATCCCTCTTATCTGACAGGAGTTTCATAATTATGATTGTACTGCTAAAAGAAACAGCAATAGCAAGATAAATCGAAACGATATTTGAAAACCCTAACAGTCTTCCAATAAAAAATCCAACCAGAGATGTAAAGAAAACCTGACCAACACCGGTAACTAAAGATGTTTTGCCAAGATCTCCGATTATCCGGGGATTCAGGTTCAATCCAACCATGAACAAAAGAAATGCTATTCCAATCTGAGCAAAGGCGGCTAATGTATCCGTAGATTGAACAACATTAAGAACAACAGGACCTGCTATTATCCCTGCCAGAATATAACCGATTATTAGAGGTTGTTTGAAAAAACGCATTATCCCTGAAACTGTAACCGTCAGAATTAATATTGCACTTAACTCAATAAATACGTCCATTCTATCTCACTTAAATTTAATCTAATAATTTCGCAACAGATTGAGTATGCTGCTCGGCGTCACAACACCCCTAACTTTCTTGTTCTTATCCAGTACAGGGATATATTGGAAACTTTCTTTATATATCAATTCTATTGCCTGGTTGATAGGCGTATCGAGGTATAGAGTAGATTTATGTTTATTTACTAATTCCTTGGCTCTCTTATACAAAAATTCTCTTCTGTAACCAATATTCAATATCTTTGTAAGTGGCTCATATCTTACCTGACGCAAAAATAATCTAATTAAGTCTTCATTACTGATTTCTCCTACAAATCCCTTATCCTTTGTAACCACGATACAAACATTTGTATCCTCTCTCTTTAATTTCTTTATTATCCTGCCCGCATCATCATCCTGATAAACAAAGACCGCTTTGATCATGGCATCTTTTGCGGTTAGCTTCCTTATGTTTTCAGTTTCAGAGATAATTACAACTTCTTCTTCTCTCATTCTTTTAATTGACTTTGTTGATTTCATCTGCTTTACTTCCCTTTGCAAATATATCCTTCTTCAAATGTGTCTCCTAAACACTAAACTCCTATAGAAGATAGCCTATTTAAACTAGGAATATAAAATTAGAAAAAAGAAGGTAAAAAGAAAGTAAACTACCTGATGATATAGTGAAGGCATAAAATAAATGAGCAAACATCACCAAAAACCAATTTGCCTTCATCTATCCGGGCGAATCACAGATTCGCTGGATGGTAAAAATCACAGATTTTTAAGCATATGGCAAGGCACTATTTTGAAGACAATAGTCTTCAAAAGCTTGAGACGACAGTGTCATGATACTCAATTAATTAGTGCCTTGACTATAGAATCACCCAACTCTGTAAGTATAAGATATTTATGATTCCCTCTCACTTCAAAACTAACGTAATGCAAATCCATCAGATTGCCTAATCTTTTCTTCAGGGTTGGTTTTGTGATCTTTAATCTGGACATTAGTTCTGTTTGATTGATTAAAACACCTTTAACTTCAGCTTCTTTAATAATTCTCAATATTTGCATTAATTCTCCAGGTATTAATCTGTTTATTTTCTGTTTGTAAAAATTAGAAAACAGTTTAGATACAACAAAAAACAATATTATAAAAAGCGATAGTTGTAATACAGAATGAATAATAGATGGACCTCTCAACGTATAATCTAGAAATTCATCAAAAATCTCAGTTATAATAAAAATAACAAAAATCATATACAATAAACCGCGCTCATAACCTTCTTTGAATAGAATTTATATCTCCTCTTTATCTCATCGTTTTAGAAATTACTAATCCTTTCTTTGCACGATATAATATACTCTACAACGACACATTAATGACACTGCTGATTTCATCAATTACATCTGTTGCAAACAGGCTCTCGCCATGAATTACTGCGGCAGCATCTCCTGCAGCCCCACAAATATACGCTCCCGCAACTGCAGCGTCAAAGGCGCTGACTCCTCGTGCAAGGAGCGCTCCACAGATGCCGGCAAGGACATCTCCTGTCCCCCCCTTTGTCATATACGCATTGCCTGTCTTGTTCAAAATAGTTCTTTTGCCATCAGATATAATGTCCCTATATCCTTTAAGCAGTATAACAGCGCCAAATTGTCTCGAAGCTTCTTCGACCTCTTTTACTTTGTCCTTTTTATTACTTAGGTCAATGCCAGTTAACTCAAGGAATTCATGAGTGTGTGCGGTTATGATAAAACGATTGTCTTTTCCTTTCCACTTATGTTTCTTCAGGGCGCAAATCGCATCTGCGTCAATCACGCATGGCAGTTTCAATCTTTTCATAAAATCTGCGACAGCCCGAAGTACAACACCCTCTTTTGTCAGCCCGGGACCAATGACGACTGCAGAAGAGCGCAAAGATAACCGGGTGAGCAAATCGACATGCTCACAATTCAATAGATCTCCCTCTAAGGGTACAGCAATCAGGCATGGTGAAAAAGAAGCGACAACATCAGCAGCTCTTTTTGGAGCCGCAACAACCGTAAGATCACACCCGCAATTAAGAGATGCAAGTGCCGAGAGCGCTGGCGCCCCGGTATACATTTTGCTGCCGCCAACGACAAGGAGCTTCCCGAAATCCCCTTTCTTTGAGTCTTTTGGGCGCTTCTTGAAAATATCCTTAATAAGCTTCATAGCAAATATATTGTGATAAAAGAATAAATATGTGATAACATACAAATCAAAAATAAGACAAAAAACAAGACAATAGTAGCTATGCATGCAAAATCCGTCCCTGCGCTAACAAGAGGCCTCATGTTCAGAAACACAGGCAATATGCTCCTGGAATTCCCCCTAAGCGCAAGACACGGCATCTGGATGCTCTTCATGCGCTATCCACTAGACCTCATATTCATAGACAGGCAAAAAAAAATAACTGAAATCAAAAAAAACATACTTCCACTAACACTCAACCCCAGAACATGGAAAATATACCATCCGGGAAAGAAAGCAAAATACATACTCGAACTGAAAGCAGGCGAAGCGCATGATTTCAACCCGTGTATCGGTGATATGCTTGAATTCCACAAATAATAGATAAAAAAACCTACTCCAACCGACAAACATTTAAAACTATACAGGAAAAACAAAACAAACAACAAAAAACACAAGGGGCCTTAGGGTAGTTTGGTTATCCTTTGAGCTTTGGGAGCTTAGGACCCCGGTTCAAATCCGGGAGGCCCCACTACACTTCTCTTAAATTGTGATGTGTTTCCTCTGGCATATCAAAAACAATCAATTACCACTCCTCTCAATCGCTTAAACGGAAGAGAAGTCTTTAGCTTCATGGTCTAAAACAGAAAATGAAATAGAATTCTTGCTTCTATCCTTAAAATAAACTTCTCGATTTATCCAAATATTCAATTCTACTTTCAATGGCAGCACTTACTTTATCGTTCAATTCTTTAAACAACTTACAGGTACCGTCAATTTTACTTAAATACTCATCAAAAGCAACACCACTTTCCCTTAAACACGAAGCATAAACTTGCTTGTCAGTATCAGAACTCTTTTCAAGAATAGAAGGAATGGTGTCTGAATAATATTCATAGATTTTGCGAATTTTATCTCTCACATCCTTTGCATCATGGACTATTCCTTCATGTCCCTCCTTATATGCGATTGTTGAATCTCTATCTAACACGATTTCACCAACAGGTTGAATGCCGCAAAACTTACAAGAACCGTCAAAAAGCTCTTCTGTGGTTCTATAAAGCACATCGATAGTATCAGCACCTACTTTAACCATAAGTAATACAATCTCCTGAAAATTCTGAGTTTTCCCTTCAGAAAGTTCTCCAAGAAGGTCTCTTACATAATGATTTTCAAGATACTCTTCAGGCAACCTTTTTTCTGCAATTAATTTTAGAGACAACATCTCTCCATAAAGAGTTTGATAAGTTTCATAAATCATTTCATCTTCTTCAGAATTTATTTGAGGCACCATACACCACCATCCAATAGAGAATATTAAATATCTTTTCAATGCAGCGCATGTAAAAATCCGGGGGCCACCAACTTCTATATCATCATCACCACAAACAAAAAAAACAAAACACATATAAATCTAAGTACATATATGTACCTTATGGTAAATTATTATACCTATCTGGAAATATATCTAAAGAACTTAGATATGCATCTAAACCTCAATGAATTCGAAAAATACTTCAAAAAACCCCATCAGACAATAAAAAGACACCTGAATCATCTGGTAAAACAAAATATATTGATTGAAGAAAAAAAAGACAGGTTTCTATTTTACACCATAAACAAAAACAACCCCCTTACATTTGAATATATATCCATCTGCGAAAAACAAAAACTGTTCAGTCTATTGGAAAAACCAATATTCAAAAGACTCTACACCACACTCTCAAAACACTTCAAAAACAACAAAGTACTATTATTTGGCTCATCAGTATCCAAAGAGAACTTCAACGACATAGACATATTAATAATATCAACAGACAAAAAAATCATAAAAACACTTAAATCATTCGAACAAACATACTCTATAAAACTGCACATACTACAAACAGACGAAAAAAACCTGACAGAAACATTCAAAAAAGAATTAATAAAAAACCACACAATACTAAACGAATACGACTACTTCATAAACATCCTATACAAACAAAGGTTATGAGCATGAACAACAAACTCAAATGGTGCAGGAACCAGAAAAACGGGCTAAAACTTATAGAACCCAACGACAATCTGGCAGAAGAATACTACAGAAACGCAGAAGAAACCCTGAAAATGACCCGGCAAACAAAAGACAGTGCTTCAAACATGTGGCTTGCCACACATAAATACTACACAGAATACTTCATATCCTACTCATTACTAATGAAACTCGGCATAAAATCAGAAATACACAGTTGCACAATAGAAATAATAAGATTTCTTGAAGAACAGGAATTAATCAGCTTCAAACTATCAGAAACACTGGAATCAGACAAACAACTAAGAATAGACAACCAATATTACCTAAAAAACAAACCAGTCAACATAGATTTCCAAAAACTATCCAACCTCCTCTTAGACGTAAGAAATACCATCGACAATCTGAAAAGCGAAGACATCAAAAAAATAAGAAACCTGCTTTAGGATTAGACCAAAAAAAAACAAATAGTGCCCAAAAAGACCTCGTCTGGAAAACTTGGACCCTTTGGGCAAAGAACTAGCATAACATCAACACATAAGCACTTTGCTGAACGCACCCCCAACCTCATGATCCCTCTGCTTCCTCGATACAGCGCGGAACCAAAAATTCAGTGGACTCTCTGGATTTCTCTTCATAACAACACCTCCTTGTAACATCTCTAACAATAACAATAAGGACAGCGCAATATAAACCTTGTCAATACGTACCTTGCCGATAGAATTGGAGAACTGTTTTGGTTCCAACCCATCCGACATATTTAAAAATAATTGACCACCAGTATAGTTAGGAGTGATTCTAATGATAAAAACAGGAAAAATAGAGAAAAAAATAACAGGCAAACTGGAAAAAGACAAGGTGCTTCATTTCACTGTTATCGACCCAACAGATTATGACAACAGTCCAGTCTGCGATGAACTCGTAAAGAAAGCAAACGACTCCGGAACCGATGCTATCCTATTGAGGCCGTCACTTGGAGTATCCCCTCTTACAATCAGCAAGTGCGCCCGTGAAATCAAGACATGCACAGACCTGCCAGTCCTCCTCCTTCCGACAAACGTCTGCGACATAACAGAAGGAATCGATGCACTGCTATTCGTTACACTCCTGAATTCGAGAAACATCTACTGGATGGTAGGCGCACAAGCTCTCGGCGCCCCGATTGTGAAGATGATGGGCCTTGAGGCAATACCCACAGCATATCTCGTGATAGAGCCAGGCGCCACACTCTCATGGATGGGCGACGTCAAACCGATACCAAAAGACAACCCTCGCCTTGCAGCAATGCATGCACTTGGCGGCGAATACTTTGGCATGAGGTACCTGTACCTTGAAACCGGCGCAAAAAGCGAAACGCAGGTGCCTGTTGAGATGCTCCAGGAAATATCAAAAACATCGGACATAACTATAATCACAGAAATTCACGGAGCAACAAAAGAGCGCATAGAATCGACAGTGAATGCAGGCGCCAAAATCATAGTCACAGAATACCGTGATGACCTAAAATCAATCATCTCAGCAATCAAAAACATGTAAAAAATACCAGACCAGTGCCAAAGAGGCTCTGGAATACTAAACCCCTACCCTTTCAAATGAATAGCATCCGCAAACTTCTTGATACGCTCAAGCGGATTCTTAGCATCCTCTATCTTCGTACCCACGTGAATGCAATTTGCCCCTGCTTCAATCAGCGCCCCTGCCTGCGCAGGCGTCTTCACACCGCCGGCAATCACAATGTTGATGTCCACATTCTTTCTCACAGCAGAGACAAGCGGCAATGGAACCGGCTCTGGCGCCCCGGACCCGGACTCAAGAATAGCAAACCTCATACCCATATACTGTGCAGCCATAGCATAAATAACCGCAAGATCAGGCTTGGTCTTGGGAAGAAGCCTTGACTCGCCAACCCACCCGACAGTTTGCCCCGGCTCAAAAACAAGATATGCTGTTGGAATCGGCTCAACATTATACTTCTTTATAGTCGGCGCCCCGAGAATCTGCGCACCGGCAATCCAGTAAGGATTCTTAGAATTCAAAAGACTCATAAAATAAATCGAATCAGCATATCTTGTGACATTGCCGATATTACCGGGAAAAAGATGAAGCGGAACATCCACATTCTCTTTTATCAGCTTTGTGATATTGTCAAGGAACTGGCCCTGCGCACCGATAGACCCTCCAAGCATGATGACGTCAGCGCCGCCTTCATACAGGTCTTTTGCCAGCTTAACCGCACTGTCAGGAGTGTGCTTGATTGGATCAGGATCAATCAGGCCCATAAACACACCGGAACCGCTTTCGATAATATCATTAATATGTTTCTCTGTTTTTCCGATTTTCATAACAACTATTTGCGACTCTAAAATATTTAAATATATTAATTGAATTGAGATGTATGAATGCTTACTGGAGTATAATAAGGCCAAATGTCTGCTTTCTTGCAGTCTTCGGGGTTCTCACAGGTGCGATACTAACATCTGCAGGCAATCCTGCCACCATTTTGATAGCCCTGCTTGCAGCGTTTTTAATATGCGCAGGCGGGAACGTCATCAACGACTATTATGATTACGAAATAGATAAAATCAACAAACCAAAAAGGCCGCTACCCTCAGGAAAAATAACCCCCAGGAAAGCCGTAGCATACTATCTTATGTTAAGTGCGGCAGGTATCGCCCTCGCCCTCGTTGTAAGTCCCGCATTCTTCTGGATTGCTATTTTCAACTTCACGATATCGGCATTATACGCATGGAAACTAAAGAAAATCGCGATAATCGGAAATATCACAGACTCTTTCCTCGCAGCAGTCACCTTTCTTTCAGGCGCATTGATCAGCACGAGTTTTCAGGGCATAAGTTCACCGGTTTTGATACTGGCAGGCATAGCCTTTCTGACAACCATGGGGCGCGAGATATACAAAGACATCGAGGATATAAAAGGAGACAAAGCCCTCGACGCAAAGACGCTGCCAATACTCGTAGGAAGCAGGACATCAATGAATCTTGCGCGCATATTTGTAATTTTAGGCGCAGCAAGCGCAATCATACCCTATATCCACAATGTATTCGCAGTCAATTACATAATCTCAGTAATTCCATGCATTATAGTGCTCCTCTACTCAATAATATTAAAAGACCCAAAAAAAGCGCAAAAAATAGTAAAAATAGGGATGTTTCTTGGAATATTCGCGTTTCTTGTAGGTGCTCTTGCAGGTTGATATTATGAAAATACTAATTACTGGCGGCAGCGGGTTTCTTGGTGTATCCCTTGTGAAGCAGTTGCTTTTAAGAGGACACAGCGTGGTTGTTTACTCGCGCCACAAGTCAGATGATGTCAAAGGGATAGGTGCAGAACAGGTCACAGGAGATGTGTTGGATGGAGATAAATTGATTTCCGCTTTTGAAGGAGTAGATGTGGTATACCACATGGCAGCGAATCTCGATGAAAGCAACCCGAAAATGTACAAACAGAACATAGAAACCACAAAAAATGTAATAAGCGCATGCAAAAAAAACAAAGTCAAGCGACTTATATTCACAAGCTCAATAGGCGTCCTCGGATACACTAAAACACCCGCAACAGAAGACATGCCATACAACCCGACCACCACATACGAAAAAAGCAAAATGGAATGCGAAAAGCTGATAAAAGCATCAGGACTGCCATACACAATCGCAAGAATAACAATAATCTACGGTCCAAACAAATTCTGGAACCAGATATTCAGCGCCGCAAAGAAAGGCTACCCTGTAATCGGAAAAGGCAGCAATTACTGGCATTTGGTCTATATCGAGGATGTCATTGATGCGTTATCTCTCATGCTAAAAGACAAAGCAAAAAACCAGACATACCACATCGCGGACAACGACCCGCACACATACCTCGAAACATATAAACTAATATCAGAGACCATCGGCGCACAGGTTCCAAAAAAACACATCCCCGTCTACCTCATAAAAACCATGGCACTGCTCCACGAAACAAAATGCAAAATTCTCAACAGAAAACCCAACATAACAAAGATGACATCAAGCATAGACCGGCTGATAAGAAACAGGATAGTAAGCATCAAAAAAGCAAAAAATGAACTGGGCTACAGCCCGAAATACGACCTCAAGACAGGCATGAAAAAGACATATGACTGCTTATATCTCATCTAGAACCATACTTTCTGGAAAATATAGAAGCATATCCACGATTAGATGAATAAGCTGCAACAGCAGAAAGTACATTCCTTGTTCTAACCAGAGAAGTAAAAGCCCTCCTCAAAGATTTAGGTACAGAAGCAGTCGCTTTATAGACATTCAAAGCCCCCTCTTCCAATTCTTCAGGCGTCATATTCTTAGGTCTAAAAACAACATTAAAAACATCATAATAAATCCAGTCGTGGGGATAATACGTATACAACAACCTATTTTCTTCTTTTAACCTTTGATACAGATTCGTGCCCGGAAGAGGAGTCAAAAAAGAGAACTGAGACCCGTCAATATTTGAATCGAGAATAAAATCACTGGTCCTCTCAAAAATGTCTTTCTTGTCTTCGTCATTTCCCAGTATAAATCCTCCAAGAACGCCAATGCCATAATTCTGAAATTTCCTGATTTCTTCTCTATATTTCCCAACTCCGCTCTCCAGATTTCTCACTTTATGCATGCTTTTCAAAGAAGATTCATTCAACGACTCAAAACCAACAAACAGACCAAAACATCCGCTTTCCCGGGCATACTTCAATACATCTTCATTATCTACAAAATTAATTGAAGCCTGGCTTCCCCACTTAATATTCAGCCCTCTGTCAATAATACCTTTAAATAGTTCTATAGATCTCTGTTCTGCATTTTTACCGTAACCGATAATATTGTCATCTACAAAAAAGACCAGCTTTGAATCAATCGTTTCAAGTTCATCCAGAACATCTTCTACAGGTCTTTGCCTGTAAACACCTCCATTGAATGCAGTTACAGAACAAAAATCACAATTCATCGGACACCCCTTTGCGGTCTGGATTACATTTCTGATATTATATTTCCTTGAATAAACATCCTTTCTTGGCTGTACCAAATTTTTTAAAGAACCTCTCTCTCCATTATACACTCTCTGGAGATTATTATTTTCAAAATCTGTGACTAACCTGTGCCAAACACTCTCTGCTTCACCTACAACAACAGAATCTACAAACTGCAACGCTTCATGAGTAACCATTGATGCATGGATGCCACCCATGACCACGGGAATGTTCCTTGCCCTGAAATGAGATGCAAGTTCATAGACCCGGGGAGCATTATAGGTCATTGATGTGAAACATACTAAATCTGCTTCCTCTCCATTATAATGTCTGATATTTTCATCTACGATTTCAATATCCCATGTTTTAGGTGTTAGCGCAGCAATATAGCCCAAGTTCAGTGGAGGCATGCGCATAAAAGACAGCATTTTCCCCAGATTAACATCATTTTTGGGAACAGGATTGATTAACAACAATTTTTTGGTCATACCAATCCATCATCATCATAATTTTAAAAAGGAATGTTATATCTCACACATAACAACATCAAAAACAATATGTACAAATTTAAAACTCCGTAAAGAAAAAAAGTCCATGATATTACCTTATGATTTCATAGGTAAAGTTGCAGTTTATCTTTTTGTTGCAGCTCTTGTAATACTGCTTGTTGCTATGAGTATAGGAGCATACTCTTTTAAGAAAAAGAAGATTCTCTTTCCTGGTTTTGTTCTTTTTGTCCTTGATTTGCTGTATTTTCCTGCCAAGCAGATATGCAGGATATTTTCGATTCGAAGTACTATCAT
>DAOVYR010000075.1 GCA_030635525.1 Candidatus Nanohalarchaeota archaeon
AGTTATTTAGTTTTTCAGGGTTTTTGACTAATGCCTCAATTGGCGCAGCTACAGTTGCGCTAGGGTATTTTTTTGGCGTCTATTATGCTATCCTGGGATGGGTAGTTGGATATTTTGTTGGTAATTTACCAAATATCTGGTTTATTTTGAAAGAGAAATACTTGTGCAAAAATGCTCTGAAGCCAGACATCAGACAGATTTTCAGTAAGTACAGTCTCCCTATGCATGGGATTTATCTTCTGAATGTCTCTAATCTTCTTATAATACCTGTGCTGAGTCTTTTTTTTGCGCAGGAACTTATCGGATATTATGCATTTGCATGGATTTTCTATTCTGGTATCATGCTGATTCCAATAGCGCTTGCGCAGGTATTATTCCCGAAGGTCAGTGAGATGCATGCTCAGGGTAAGAACACCAAAAGCGTACTTAGAGGTGTTCTGTGCGCATACAGCCTTGTTGTTTTTATTGGCATCGGAGTTATTCAGTTATTTTCTGCACATATCATCGCTTTTGTCTCTTATGATTATATTTCCGGACTATTGATATTTAAGTGGCTTAATTGCGCAGGGCTGCTTTTGGGGTATCTGTTGATTTATGCGCATTACCTGAGTGCGAAAAGTGAAGTCAGGAAGGCGGCATGGGTGTTTTTTGTTATGAATGTTGCGCTCTTTCTGGTTAGTTTTTGGGTTATGCAGACCGTTTAGGTTCCTACAACTCACTAAATTCCCATATCCATATCATTTCATTTGAGTAAACTCTATCAAGAAATACCATTGAATTATATTTTGATACAGAAGATATCGGACATAGAAAGTGGGGTGCATTCAGGATATCTAATCCGCGAGTAAGTGTATGTTTTGAGATTATAAAATAGTCTACATTTCTATTTCTGAATGTACCCTTGACTGCTTCTTCATTTTGCTCATAATATAACTGATCTACTCTTTCCATCTCACCATAATCCAGCCCATCTACAGTATAATAGCCCATATGTGATAAAAAGACATTTGCTAAAAAAGTATCTGTAAAAACATTATCCGATCGCATTGCGAATTGTAAGCCGGATATTGTGGCATCATCATACTTTTCCAGGCTTCTTGGCGGAATAGCGAAATGAAATATAGATATAAATAGAAATAATGTGATCAATGACACTATTACTGTGTTCTTTATTCTACTGTCTAATTTAGACCTGCAAAGTTCATAAAAGGTTAATGCTCCCAGCAAAGGCAGCATATAGTCAAATGTCCGGGCAAGCACATTAGTGAATCCGAACAAAACAGATAATGGAATAAAGCTGAAAAATAATGATAATACGAATTTATCATTTGTATTTAGTCTGTTTAGATATAAGCGTTTCAATTGGACATATACAAATACCAGCGATAGTGGGATTAAAATAATTTTTTCAATGATATAAAGATAGAAATATGCGCTCTTTTCATAGGATAATACATAAAAAATAGCGCGTTCTATGGCCTTTGGAAAATTTCTGATGAAGTCATTTATGAAATTTCCACCTGTTTGTGAAACAATAAATGAAGTGATTAATGCAATTAGTGATATGGTCGCAGCAGTCATTAAGATATGTTTTTTGTCTGTACTGCGATTAAATACATTCAGAATTAAATAAATTATGCTTGTGCCTGATAGTATTACAAAAATTGCAAAGAATGATGATGTATGAGTAAAATAACTTGCCAATAATAAGGGAAATATGAGTGCCAGTAAGAGAATATTTCTATTTTCAATGAAGCTTATAAGTAAGAACAGGGACATATAAAAATAAAATATGTAAGATTCAACTATCAAAAATGTTGAATTGGACAAAAATACGATTGCTGCAAATATTCCAACACCATAAGAAGAGAACAGTTTATGAAAAAGAATGATTATGGAGATTACAGACATGACCAAAAGAATATAAGGCAACATTGAATTATCATGTACGCCAATAAATGATGCAGTCAAATACATTGGATTTACACTTTTTGAATTGATTGCGCTTTGGGCATTATTTGCGTAGATGTTATCGTATTTCAACAGGTTAAAATCGGGGTCTAGAACTTGTTTTCCTGCCAAGATCCGCTGGAAATTATAGGAGCCTGAAGGGTATCGTGTGTCCACACTACTGAAATATTGTAATGCGCAGGCAAAGATTAAAATCATCATTATTGCAACATAAGGTTGTTTATTCACATCATACACCTGTCAATCATATGCTTCCTGTATCTTAGTGGAAATATTGCACCATGAATATTTCAAAGCAGCATTGGGAATATCTCTCATTGTTTTGCTTTTTCCTGAAAGTAATTTTATCATCATCTTCGCAAGTACGCGTTCATCTTTCGGTTTTATTACAATTCCCACAGAATTTTTCTTTATTTCTTTTGAAATACCCGTGATATCCGTTATAATGACCGGCGTTCCGCAGGCAAGGGCTTCAAGCGCCACAATTCCAAATCCTTCCTGTTCGTATGATGTTGATGGCAAAACAAATACATCCAGTTTATTGTAAAACTCTGCGAGTCTTTCGTCCGCTATAAAACCCAAAAATTTCACGTTCTCTTCAATTCCAAGATCTTTCGCCATTTTTTTATATTCCAAAAGCAGTGCGCCGCTTCCACCGACCACCAGTTTTATTCCGGGAATCTTTTCTTTTGCCAGCGCAATTGCTTTAAGCAGATAGTCAAGACCTTTGTACCTGTGGTACTCATCAAGGACTGAAAGAAATCCCACGGTATTATTGCTCTTTTTTATCTTTTTCATTGGCTTTAATCTCTTGGTATCAACACCAACAGGTATGACAACAATTTTGTCTTTGTATTTTTTCAGATGAGGTGAATAGTCAAGATATTTTGCTTGTGTGATGATGATTTTATGTGCCCTTCCCATGATGAATTTCAGCATTGTCTGGTTGTAGAATCTGGCGATATATTTTGATACTCCCTTACCTACAATATCATTATGATAGGTGACAATCAGTTTTTTTCTTCTTAAAAATGATATTATTGCGCTCCAGTCTGCGCTCCACGGCGTCGGCAGATGTGTATGGATAACATCAAACTCTTCAGACAAAAGTCTCAGAGGTAAAAGCAGGGTTATGTTTGTGTTTGCAATTTTTCCAATGTATTTCAGCCTGTTGACTTCAATACCGTCAATCTGTTCCCGCGCGTTTGATGTCGTTGGTTCATTGGCGCAAATTACTTTTACTTCATGGCCTTGCCTGACTAACTGTTTTGATAGTTCATATACATAATTTTCTACGCCGCCAATGTATGGCTTAAAGCGGACAGGAGTTTGCAGTATTTTCATATTAATCAGATATTATTTTTATTCCCAAGTGTGTTCAATACCCCGCAGCTTGCTGCGAATATAATTCACTTGGGAAGACTAAAAATCGCCGGCTTAGAAATTCTCGTAATACCCCGGAGCTTGCTCCGATTGGGATAGCGAATTTCAGGCGATTTTTTTTATTTTTCCGATGGTTAGGATGTTGTTCTTTTCTTGTATTATGAGCCTCTGGTCTGTTTGATGGTTCCACCAGCCCATATTGATATTTAATATTTGTGGCTTGATGCTTTGGGGAAGTGTGATTATCCTGGTTTCATTGTATATTGTTGCCATTTCCCAAAATGTGGTTCTAAGTACAGGATAGTGATCATCCTGAAATAATATTTTTCCATCATGGTCTGTGAAATGCACAAATACTGCGTAATCTTTGTCTATCTTATCTAGTGCTTTCCAGTAGTACGTTATCTCAAAGGTGTCATTGGGGCGCAAACGTGTCTCGTTTATGTCATAGCCCATAAACATGATTTTATAGTCAAAAATTACTGAAAAATTATGGTGGCCGGGAAGGGTAATATTCTCGTACGGGTCTGAAACTTCTGGTTCTGTATCTATCTCAGTCTCATTTATGCTTATTTGCACGACATTGCCAGTCGGATGTGGGGTTGCAATGCAGATTATTGATAATAGCAGAAGAACTACAATTATTACTCGCACAATGCGAATTCTTCTTTTCATGTTTTACATTCTGCGCAACAAGCTTAAATTCATTTGGTTTTTTGTTATTCGAAAGTAGTTTAATGGTATTATGTGTGTTATAGAAAAAAAGAGAAAGAAAGGCAGAGATTATTTTATCTGCCGATAGCCTTCAGAATGACCTGCGTAGCCTTCTTCGGGTCTGCTGCGCGAGTGATCGATCCGCCCACCACAGCAAGTTTCGCCCCGGATTTTATAGCGAGCGGCGCAGTGTCCACTCTCATGCCGCCTGCAACACCCATAGGTATTGTTATGACTTTTGATACTTTCTCTACCAGCGGGAATGGTATTTTTGCGTTACTGCTTCGCATCTGCTCATCCACCGAAATATGAAACTCAATATAATCCGCACCCATATCCTCAAGCTCTTTTGCGCGCTTCACTGGGTCTTTTATAGATATCAGGTCAGCCATGATCTTTACTCCGCATTTCTTTGCCATGCTTATCGCATCTTTCAGGACATTATCTTTTGATGCGCCGCAGATGCCGATAATATCTGCCCCGGCCCTTGCTGCAATCTCCACTTCTTTAGAGCCGCATGATAATGTCTTTAGGTCTGCGACAATTGTACTTTTAGGGTGTTCGCTTCGAAGCACCCTCACAGCATCCATACCTGCGCTTTTTATCAGGGGAGTGCCTGCTTCAAGCCAGTCTGCGTTGCCTTGTTTTGCGCCGCGGGCTAGTTTCTTGGCTTCTTCAAGTATTCGAAGGTCAAGTGCGACCTGTAGTTTTGGCCATACTCCTTCATTCTCTGGTGTATTTTTCCGCACATTCGGCAAAGCAGGGCTGTCTGTATACATGCATGTGATTAGCTTTGCATGTTCTCCCGCCTTCATTGATGCCACAGGTATCTTCAGCTGCTTTGATATTGCCTCAACCATACTCTCATCATGTACGCGTACATAGTCTACACCAAGTTTTTCAAGTTCTTTTGCGCGATCAACATTGTTATCCAGAAGATCTGCCATTATCTTCACATGATACTTCTTTGCTGCACCTACAGCATCTGTCACTGTGTGATTGCCCGCGTGCGATGAGATTGTGACTATATCTGCACCTGCCTGTGCTGCGATTTCTGTTTCCATATACCCGGTATCCATTGTCTTATAGTCTGCGATTATCGTCTTATATGGATAAGCTTGCCTCAACTCTTTTATTGCAGCAACCCCCGAGCTCTTTACAAGAGGGGATGCAACCTCCAGCCAGTCACCGCTTTTCAAGTGCTCTTTTGCACACTTTTTTGCTTCTTTCAGTGACTCATGATTAAGTGAGATTATTCTTTTCGGCCATGCCTCGCTTATAGGTATATCAAGAGACATCAGTTTCCTTTCTTCAGGAATGCCTTCATTGTCCCAGCCGCGAAGCGCGTAGTATTCCTCAAGCGTCTTTTGCATATTGGCACTCTCGCCCTCAGCAGGCCCGTCAGGCATTGGCTCAGAGAATCTTTTAGGTAGTTGGTCGTCTTTTTTTGTGAACCCGGCCTTTATGTTGAAGAGGCGCTCCATATTCCAGATGCGGTCACCTGCTTTTTTAAGCTCATTTTCATCAAAGTACATACCTGTCGCAGTTGTCAGCATTCTTGCATAGATGTCTGTCTCATATGCAAATGTTTCAAACACCGCAAAAGTTGTGAACTTGCAGATGATAAGTGAATCAAGTACCGCAAAAATGTTTTCAATATCGCGGACTTTCCTTGCCTTGTCCTTGTGCTCGAGATTATCAAGATATCTTGGAGTTGAAAGTACCTCTTGTGGTATCATATATGCTCTCAGGTGGCATGCTCCGCGGTTTGAGGTCATGTAT
>DAOVYR010000081.1 GCA_030635525.1 Candidatus Nanohalarchaeota archaeon
CATATAGAGGTATTGTCTCTTTTTCTATGTATAGTTGATGTCGTTACTCGATGGACAACTATACCCTATGACAGGATCGTGGACATTCTAAGCTGGCGAATCTGTGATGCACGAGATGCTAAAATTGCATCGCAATTTTAAGCATATGGTGAAGACATTAGTCCAAATAGTTATGTCTTCAACTATACATAAAACACAGTCACCCTACAAATTCACGAACAGTCCTAGTTTGTAGGATTAACGAAAAACCCGCCTAAACCGCTGCCAATACCAGCCCATAATAGACCCAATCCCCGTAAGCCCGCAAACAACCTCAGTCCTCCCTGCGCGAACCTCATCCAAAATACTCGAAACATCACACGCACAATCAACAACACTATAAGAATTCCCAATCTCCCCCACCAGATGCGCATCACTCGACGCAACCATAGGAATCCCCCTACTCTTAGCCACCCTAAAAGCCATCCCATTACTAAAATACGTCCTCGAATTAAAAACCTCAATAGCATCAAACCCTGCACTCTTGACCTCGCCCCGCACACCGGACGGATGAAACACAAGAGAATAAGGATGCGCAGCAACAGCCACCCCCCCGAGCGCATGTATCTTCGAAACAGTATCCTTCGCACTCATCCCGTGCTCAATGACCTCAGTGACCCCGAGCCCGAGAATATCCCCGTGCTTCGAGTTAACCTCGATACCGGGAATCACAAGCACCCCTGCCCTCTTCCCCGCACGAACAGCATCAGAAACAGCCTCGCACGTATTATGATCCGTAACCGCAACAGCATCAAGCCCTGCCTCCTTCGCGCCCCTGGCAACCTCAGAGACCCCCATAAACCCATCATGTGAATACTTCGTATGCACATGCAAATCAACCTTCAACTTCATCCGAACACCATCCGCCATAAAACAAACATAATAATATAATAATACAATCAAAAACATATAAAACTCAACAACAAATATTCAAAAACAAAAAAACAGGCAAGTGACCAAAAGCAGCACTCAGACAACACATGCGCGCACTCAAGTGAAGCAAACAATTGACCTAAGTAATCACAGAACAATGCAGGTGTGCGCTTGAGCGAAGCGAAACGCACTTGATGATCAACATTTCAGAAGGTTGGAGGGGAACATAAATGGCATTTGACAAAAGTTTAGACAAAGAACAATTTTCAGAAACCAAAGAATTCGAAACAACAAAAATAACAGTAAGCGTATACGCATACAACGAAGGCATCCCAAAACTGCAGATATCAAGAGAAAACCTCAACTCAAACACAGGCGAATACACATTCAGCAAACTGGGAAGAATGCAAAAACAGGAAATAGAAGCTATCCTGCCGCTGATAACCAAAGCAATCGAACACATGTAAAAAAACGACCACCCCCATCAGCGCAAAACCCGGCATCAGCAAAATAGTCCCGAATCAAGACCCCCTACAAATCATCCAGCGGACTGCGAACACTTTCTATCTAAAAAGCAGAAACATGGGTATAACATGTATCTCACGGCATCCGCCACCAAAAAAAACATGACAAGACAATTACCATGTAACATTTGCCATAAACGTAACCGTGCCAGTATAGGAACCTGCATAAATGCCGTATGGAACATCGATCCAGTAATACGTAGTCTCAACATCACCAGCCGAAATGACATGAAAATCTTTATTGACCCTCTCATAGTTCCCTGACAGATCATATTTCTGGTCTGCTGCAGGATCACTTTCAAGACTCCAGATAACATTCTCAACACCAATCAGGCAGGGATAATTTGTAGTATTGCCTTCATATGGGCTATACTGCTCATACACATCGCAGTCAAGGGAGCTGAATCAACAGGCACATTAAAAGGAGAACTTGATGTAATGATAATAATTCCGAAATTACCATTCTCAGGAATACTGATGAGGATGGTATAAAGTCAATCCAAGAATAATTTAGCGATTGACCAGGGTCGAAGCAAAGCATCAGGTCACCCCAATGACCAGCCAGTTATAAGAGTACAATCAACATTTTACAACACACATAATTTGGAGGCAATATAATGAAAAGACAGACATCAATCATTATTTTTTTGGTTACATTTGCACTCATCATATCCGAAGTTTCTGCAGCAAGACTCTTCATCGAAATATTGCCTGTAATTAAAGGATTAACTTATTTTGTCAATTATACAGAAACAGTTAATCAAACACCACAGAAAATATGGACCTACTGGGAAGACAAAGGCTCTATCGGATGCACCAATAGGCTAAGAATCGACATATACAACAGTAGCATTGACAAACTTAAAAAAACACCCGAAGGATTTATTGATCCGCTGAATACAAGTAACCAAAACAAATTGCAATACACCGCGTGGAGCAAAGAAGTACTCTTTAGTCCGGGTGAAAATGATTATCTTGTAACCTACTGGTACCCGTTTAACATCTCGGGTAAATTTACAGGGCAATTCAGGCTGTATTCGTGCAATGAAATCTATGAAAAACCCCCTTTTGCTTTTGAAGTCTTGAAATGGCAGCAATTTCCGGAACCCGTAGATTCAGAAAAAATGTTTGAAAAGATTGCAATAAAAAACAATGATGAAAACAATATAGAGATTACATTGAAATCCAGGCAGGATCTGAATAACCTACTGATACTACCCGCGAAATATCCGCGAGGATGGATTTTTGAATACGCAAAAATAGACCAGCTAAAAAAAGGAAGAGAAATTAAAATACCCATGAGTTATATCCCCGGAATATGGGCACCAACAAACATCACCCTCCATTTTGTCACCGAGGATGGGACCTACTATTTTGAAAAAGAATTTACCATTGAGAAACAACAATCAGATAACAGGATATTATTTGCAACAATCACCACGATATTTTTCATACTCACCATATTCTTTGTGAAGTATAGGACACATTGACACATTAAATGCGCACATACCTCTTTAAGCAGACAATATCCAATCAAAGATATATATGAAATACAAATAGAAAAAAATCTATATTATTTTATTAACTAATTCCAAACCACGATTATTAATTCTTAGATTATACGCAACTTTAGGATTAAAAGAAGTATACCTGAGTTTATGAATCTCCAGGGTTCTTATCGGGTTTTCCTCCAGTTCCAAAAATGAGAGGTTTATAACACCATCACACTCAAAGGACTCGCCTTTCCCAGTATCGATTTCATTGTCCTTAGTCTCACAGAGAAGCAGGCTACATCTGGATTTCTCCTTCAAAAAAGACATCAATTCAATCATCATCATCCTATATTTTTTCTCAGTCTCAGTAAATAACAGGAGTTTGTTAACATTATCAATTACAAGTCTGTCAATTTGAGGATACTGTTTAAGAGTCTGCATAAATTTGACCAAACTATGTTTTTCAAGATCAATATGTTTGATATAAAATGTCTTATTTATGTATTTTCTGACATGCTTCAAGCTTTCGATACCGTCAGATGCCCTCAATAACTCCTCTTCACTCTCTGAAAACGAAATATAACAGCACTTCTCACCGCGGCTTGCACCATCAAGCAGGAAATTCAAGCCAAACAAGGTCTTCCCTGCACCCGAACTCCCAGAAAATAGCACAACCGTGCGATCCGGAAACCCACCACAAATCAGAGAATCCAGATGTTTTAAACCAGTCGTAACTCTATCCATTCACTCACCAACGCAACATAATTCATTCAAAACAGGGCATATTCATATCTAAATCATCTAATTTTATCAACAAAAACTTACCACCATTCAAATCGAATATTTTCGAGTGGACCCGTTTCTTTAACTCTTGAACATTATTTCGCTCAAGAAATTTATTTGGAATCATTATACGGTTTCCATTACCCAATTTTCCGGTTGTCAGCACATCCTCAAGAACCGAACTATCTGTTGGTAAAACCGCAATATTTCCTGTTGATGCTCTTAACAGTTGATATTCATCGTTTTTTACTCTCAGAGTAAGCAACATCTCATCATCTTTTATATCAAATGACTCTATTTCTGCCATAGTTAGATATACATGGTAGTGAATTATTTAAATATTTGGGTATGCCCGAGAATTGGCTTTGTCCCAGTTTACGATTGGTGACATCTCAATGGAGCCTTATCAGTTCTCCTAGCCTTTCGTATTCATTATTAAAACCATACAAGCTGATGACTCCTGCCTTTTCAGCAGGTGTCATACTTATCGTAGTATGAATTCTCACAAAGTTTTCTTCCCCGATCTGGTTCTGAATGAACTGTTGGAGCCTGGAACCTGAAGGTACCTTTTTTTGCTTCAATAGCAGAAGGTCATAGTCGGTTAGTGATTTTACGAGTTTTATACATCCCTTGTTTCCATTCCCGTAGTATGCTATTACAAGTCTCAACATAGCACCAATATTGTGCTTAGGTGTTCTTTGGTATAAATTCCGGAAAATGTACTCCTCAAGATCACTGATATCTAAAAAGCAGAGATACTCAAATAATAGTGCACCGTGTTTTACCAAGTCTTCAATGGTTAACTTCTGGAAGACGCCAGAAGCAAGTTCTACGGTTATCGTTTTCATAGGGTTAGCAGTTTTTGAAGTATATAAGGTTATCTGACGTTGATGATGTCGATTGAGGTTTTAGGAGAACAGTTGCAGGCGTTAAGAAAAAAAGCAAAGGATTTATAAGAGAAATGCTTAGTTGGATGTTTTCACAGGTAAAACCTCTCCAAAAAAAAGAAGCAGATGTTTTTTTCTCAACAACAAACAAGAATTTAATAACGATTTTACAACCCAACAACAATAAAACATATGATAGTAATTCAGAGCAGATAACAACACAACATTACAATCTAAACGTGACAAGCATAGTTATATATGTAAAAAAATCCAATCCTTTAATATAAACAGACAAACTCTGTTTCTATAAATTGATAACAACAAAAAAGGAGGTTTTAAATATGAAAAAACTAATATATGGAATATTTGCACTTGCAATAATCGCTGCAATTGCAACAACAGCATCTTCAGCACCCGATCCCCACCTTGAGGCATGCTTTTATAACCCAGAGATACAGGTATTTGAAAAAACCATACCTGGTCCGGGCTTAGAGGAATATATGTACTGGGATTTTGATAACAATTACCTGGGAAAAGAAAGATGGGACCCAGTAACAGGAGAGTGTTTCACCGACACCTATGACGGTTGCTGCGTAAAATCATACGACCTTGGCACCAAAGAATTTTGCTAATAGCGATATTCGAGCGCAATGACCAGACATCCGGTATGATTTGCGCCTTTTTTTCTTTAAACCACACCCATAATCTGCCTCAGAACAACAACAGGCTTCCCTAAATAAGGAACCTTAAAAAACATCTTTCCCTTGACCCACGAAAACATTACAAACCACCTGTCAATCCTATCATTCGCATCCCCCTTTGTCTTTAGCCCGTTCATCTCATTAACCTCCACAATTCTGTGAGCAATAAGTTCATTCTCCCTGACGCACAAATCTTTCTTTGACGGGCAGTTATAGACAATTACATCCCCTACCCTAAAATCA
>DAOVYR010000091.1 GCA_030635525.1 Candidatus Nanohalarchaeota archaeon
ATCATCCGCCTCAAAACAGGCAACGTCCCCCTCGAAGAATTGGGCATCTACACATCTGTCAAAAGAGACCTGGATGACTACGACCAGATCGGCCCCCATGTCGCAGCAGCAAGAAAAGCGCAAAAAAGAGGCATCTCAATCATCCCCGGTCAGACAATAAAATACATAATAACAGTAGGGAAAGGCAGCATCTCCGACAAAGCAGAACTGATACAATTTGCAAAAGACTACGACAAAGACTACTACATAAAAAAGCAGATACTCCCCGCAGCAATGAGAGCCCTCTCCGTCTTTGGCATAACAGAAGACGAGTTGATGGGTAACGGCAAGCAAACCGCCCTATCATCATTCACCAAAAAATCATAACGCCTGCCAGTTCTATTTCTCTTCGCAATCCAAATCAGTACATATCACTCATTATCCTCATGGCTGCCAGTATGATATCCGCAAAGAAACGCAATTAACGCTCACTATACTCAATAAGAGTCTTCATAGCACTCACAGCCCTGTCCGGTGACGGGTAAGCAGGAATCCCGTCCTTCTCAAGACTCCTCAAAAGAAGCTGCGTATACTCACCCCCGGACGCAGAAACAACAATCGGTTTACGCGAGCGCTCATTTGCACTTGCAATGACATCAACAATCTCGGGTCCAAGACTCGCAGTCTGCAGAAGCGTAACAATAATAATCCCATCCACATTCTTATCCTTGATAACTTTGTCAATCGCAACCTCAAATCTCCTGACATCCGCATCACCAATCAGATCAAGCGGATTATGAACCGAAGAATATTCCCTGGGCATAACACTCTTTACCCCCTCAACAGTATCCTTGGAAAACTCAGCAAGCGAAAGGCCGCACCTCTCAATAGAATCCGCACACATCACACCAAACCCGCCCCCGTTTGTAACAACTGCGATTCTCTTCCCTTTAGCAGCCGGCTGGTAAGCAAGCACCCTGCAAAAATCAAACAGCTGCTCAGTATTCTCAGCTTCAACAGCCCCGCCTTGGCGGATAGCGCCCCGGAACACATCATACGACCCCGCAAGACTGCCCGTGTGCGACTGCACAGCCCGGGTACCCGCCGCAGACTTCCCTGCCTTAAGAATCACAACCGGCTTTTTAGCAGCAACCTTCTTCAGGCACTCAAGAAAATCGCGCCCGTTCCTCACACCCTCAAGATAAACCGCAATCGCGCGAGTCTTCTTATCATCCAAAAGATAATTCAAAAGCTCAATCTCATCAACATCAGCACGGTTGCCATAACTCACAAACCGCGAAATCCCTATCTCCTCAGTAGCTGCCCAGTCAAGAATCGAAAGCGCAAACGCGCCGCTTTGTGAAATAAACGCAATATCTCCTGCCCTCGGCCTCTTCAGCTTATAATCCGGCAAAAAAAGCGTATCAATCCTTCCGAACGAATCATAGATCCCGATGCAATTAGGTCCCACAACACGCGTATTCGTATCCTTTATTATGCTCTTAAGCTCCTGCTCACGGGCGACCCCCGCGCCACCGGTCTCGCGATACCCGGCAGTAATCATCACAACAGCATCAATCCTCTTCTTAACACACTCTTTGAGCGCCTCATTAGCCGCTTGCGGCGGCACAACAATGACCGCAGAATCAATATCCTCACGCACATCAAGCACACTTTTATAGCACTTGATACCAAGAATAGAATCCGCCTTAGGATTAACAGGATATATCTTTCCAGAAAACCCCATATCCATATAATTCTTCAAAATAACATGCCCGAACTTCTTAGGATTCTCCGACGCCCCGACAATCGCAACCGATTTAGGCGCAAAAAACTTATTAATGGATTTGCCTGACATAGTGATTATCTTGTGCGCAGCAGCATATATAGTTTATTGATAATTGTCATCAATCCCCCATAACCTGCACAACAACCTCCCTCTCACGCGCCCTAGTATCAAAATCAAGCAGGCAGATCTGCTGCCATGTCCCAAGAATCAGCTTCTTATCCTTGAACGGCAGAGTTATGCTAGGACCCACAAGCGTAGACCTCACATGAGACGACCCGTTATCGCACCCCCAAGTCTTATGATGCTCATAATCTGAATTCCTCGGCGCAATCTTCTCAAGCGCCCGCGGTATATCCTTCACAAGCCCCGGCTCAAACTCAACCGTAGACACCGCAGCAGTCGAGCCCGCAACAAACACAACCGCAATCCCCGACTTGATCTTAGACCCACAAACCGCATCCTGCACATCCCCTGTAATATCAATAATATCCGTATTCCCCGCACTCGACACACTAAACATCTTAGTATCAACAGTCATCAAACCCACCATCCTGTAAGCTTACCCGTATTCCAGTCCAAAATGACCTGCCGTGCAGCCCTCTCAACATCAACCCCTCCCTTCATAAGATAATTGCGCTTATGCGCAACAAGAGACAGATACCCCTCAACATCATCCAGCGCAATCTTATACACATCAGAAATATTATTTCCCTCCGCATCCATGATCTTCAAAAGCAATTCCTGAGCAACAACCTGCGCAACCTTCAGCTTCTCAGGCCTGATAGAACTGCGGAACACAGACAACTTCTCCTCCGCAGGCAACACCCCCGGCGTATCAAGCAGCTTGATCTTCTTAGAAAGGCGTATCCACTGTACGCCCGTAGTATACCCCGGCACAGACGACGTCCTCGCACCCGAAGAATGCGAAAGCATATTAATAAGCGACGACTTCCCAACATTAGGATACCCCACAACACAGACTGTGCGCGGCTTATACTTATTAATTGCCCCCTTAAGAAACCCTGTGCCCTTGCGCTCTTTCGTAGAAACAGAAACAACATCATGCTCTTTCTTAATCTCAGCCCGAATCCTATCATCAAACTCCTTAGGCACAAGATCAGACTTATTGATAACAACAACAAGCTTCTTACCAAGCTTCAGGACAAGCTCCTCAACCTTAGAACACCTCGTCTCAGAAGCCACCCGTGCATCAACAACCTCAAGCACCACATCACTCTCCTTGATAGCGCAGATGACAACATCCCATTGACCCATACCCTATTTTTCAACACTGCACTTTAAAAATACTATCTATGCACAACCAAAAGACCCCCGCCTCAATACTCAATCCCTAATCTTGCCTGGAGTCCATAATCCTCATAAGGGTGCTTGATATTCTTTATTTCAGAGGCATAATCTGCATAACATAATATTTCTGGAGGACAGTAATGTCCTGTCATTATCAGCTCCAGATCATTTCTTTTACCCTCAATCAGTTCGACAACATCTTCACAACCAATAACCCCATAACCTGCTGCCGTCAATATTTCATCACAGATAAGCACATCTGTTTCTTTATTGTGATACGGATCATCTCTCCGATTTACATTTTTATAGTAATATAGATTATACCAATCATTTTCATTTCCATCAGAACAGGATCTGGAATATCCTAAAGCCATCATTGCATGTTCTACCTGAGATTCCGTAGGTGTACATCCAACCTGGATGAAATCATGAGCCCCTGGACAATAATAATCAATACCCGAAACTCCTCGCAAAACATTAACCTCGCTGCTCTCCCCGTCTTTCATAAACGAGACATAAACAACCTTTAGGCCTGCGCCTGCTGCGCGAATAGCATAACCTACAGAAGTACTGGTCTTACCTTTACCATATCCATAGATAACATGAATTTTTCCATAATCCTGCATAAGACTAACACCTGCATAATCAATCCTGAGAAATCGCATGAGCCCCTACTTCTCTATAGCAGTAAGCCCATTCGGACATCTCCACGATCCTTTATAAAATCAGATAAGCATTCCGGCTTTAACGGCTGCGGGTCAGCGAGGGAATCACACCCATACTTTCCTTATCGTGACTTAGAAGCAAATATTGCTTGTGAAAATATATAAATCTAAAAACCGGCACTATCTACAATATCATCCAATAGAATTCAAAACATCCTGAATATACTCAGAACCCCCCGAAAGCACACACTCTCCATGCCCCGGCAAAATCACATCAACATCAAGCAAAGAAATCTTGCGAAGAGACGCAAGCAACGCCTCGTAATCCCCTCCTGGAAGATCCGTGCGCCCGACACCCCCGTTAGCAAACAAAGTATCCCCCGAAAACAATATCTTCCTCTTCCTATCATAAAGGCAGATCCCCCCAACAGTATGCCCCGGCGTATGAACAACCTCAAGCCCTGTTGTACCCAAAATCACATCCCTATCCTTCAAAACAATATCAACCTTAACACCAGTTAGCACCTTCCCAAACATAGAAGAGCAGGTATGCTCCCCGTCCCCCGAAGAGATATAAGGCGCATCTTCCTCATGCGCCAAAAGCTTAGCCCCAAACTCATTTTTAACCAAAAGATTACCCCCGGTATGATCATAATGGCAATGCGTATTAACAATGACATCAAGCTTTTTGACATGCTCCTTAATCCTCAAAAAATTATCCGCAGTCCCCGTATCCACAAGCACATTGATACCGCCTGCGCACTCAACAAGATAGCAATTAGAATTAGCGCCAACACCCTCAATCAAAGTAATGCCCTCAGCAATCTGCATACCCACTAATAGGCGCCAAAAATATTTATTTCCAAGTGAGTTTAATACTCCGCAACTTGCTGCAAATATAATTCACTTGGAAAGACTAAAAATCGCCGTCTCGGAAATCCGCGTAATACCCTGCAACTTGCTGCGATTTGGATAGCGGATTTCAGGCGATTTTTTTTATTTCAATAACCCTGCGCTCAAACACCGGCAAAATCCACCGGAGGCATAATACCGCCCATATAAACAACAGCAACCAGGATAACAACAATTACTATCATAATACTTATAACAACCACGGGCAGCAAAACAGCAATAGCACTTCGCAAAAAACTGATCTCATGAACCTCTTTCAAAGCATATATCATGATATAAAGCACATACAGCACAAAAACAAACACAACCAAATCTATAATCTGACTATTGAGACTGGAAACCGACGTAAATACATTAAACACAGAAAGATACGCAAGAACCCGAAACGTAGCCTCGTAATTCTTTTTCGCACCAACAAGCTTAAGGAACAGATGATATATCCCGCTCGACAAAAAAAGACCTATGCTTCCAAGAACAAACACCACAGGAACCATGATCAACATAAATATTGGAACATTTATCCCCAAATATTGAAGCGCCATCTCGAATTCAGCATCCATAGACGCAAAAGTAAACCCCGCAGACAATATAAACGAAATCAGCATATTAACAACAGCAAACCAGTAAGGCTCCCCAAACCCGCCGGATGTAGGCATCTTTTTGAAGAACTCC
>DAOVYR010000168.1 GCA_030635525.1 Candidatus Nanohalarchaeota archaeon
CACAGGAACAGATATGCAATGTCTCTTTGGCGAAATAATTTCCGGACACAGCATATCAAAGATATTATCAAAAGTTCGGCTCGGAAGCCACGTGGGAGATTCTATGGCGAACACTTCTATCATTTACAACACCGAAGAACATAGTGCAGGGAGCCTGATAATACTATGGTCAATAAGCATGACACATGATCCGATATCATATGCTATTTATCGACAATAGTAGCCATACGTTAGTACTGTAAGTACGTATATATATTTCAGGTTGCATGTTTAGTGATTTAGATAATTGCGCAATTATATTCTTTACTTTCACAAGAACATTCCCATGCAAAAGAAGCGCATCAAATACTTCTCAACAATCCCGAATACATGAAAGATACTCATATCAACCACAAGCACATTAAACTTCCCGCTAATACTCTTTCCCGCCTTTGCGCTCACCTTGATGACGGACAGATAATCAATCAAGACCTATGCACAGGACATCGCCGGATACCTTAAAGCTGCGTGTTATTTCCTTGAGCGCTGTAACAAATATTAGAATTCAACATATATATTTGCGATTTTGTTTGTCTGAGGAAACCACCAAACCATTGCAACAAAGACACTGCAAACAAGTCCCCATGTCTTCAGTCAGAACCGGTTAGCGGCGCTCTAAATCACAAAACATCACCACAAAACGATGACAACAACCGAAAACCTTATAAATGTTACTAACAAGTAAATATCTGTTGTTAACACAAATAAATAATAACATGGCAATGACCTCCCGGAAATATATCCGGCAGAAAAAAGGGTATGGAAATCATGTACAAAGAAAAAAAGAGAGAATACCTCCGCACAAAAGATTACACGTCACACAAGACACCGGAAAATACTCCCCAGGGATACGAAGACGCAGACACAGAACAAAAATACCGTGATACAGCCAAAGAAGACCTGCTCTACAAGATAGCTAACAGGCCACTTCAAGAGCAGGAAGAAGACGAGGAAAGAGAAATACCGGATACAATAACAATCACCCAGAGAGAAACAGTGCCAAGAGAAGACATAACTGAAATCAACCTGCTCAAATGCAAAGGTCCGGAAATTATAGGCAACCTGTTTGATAAGGTGCAGTTCCTTGAGGACAGGATAAATGAGTTAACCAGTGCCACAGAACTAAGAAAAAAAATCAATGTAGAGATCATAAAAGACATAGAAGAAGACATAAGAGATAAAGAGACTTTCGCCACCCAGTGCACAGACTTTGATGACCTGAGAAGTATCAAGCTGCACATCTCAATGCTGAAACAGCAGAAAAGAAAAGAACTCATCCAGCACTTCCATGACACAGTGGAATTAAGCACAGAGCTCCAGGCACTGAAAGAAGAACACCAGACAGAGAAAAAAATCACATCACTATTTGAGGATATCGGGGCGGCATAAATGCTATACAATTCACGACATGTGGTAGGAAGAAGAACACTGGACGCATCAGAAATATCAATTGAAATAAGGAGACTAACCCCTGTCATGGGTCGTGAAAATACAAGCAAGCTCGAGAGAGCGTACCTTCTTGGCGATGAGCACACGCGCAGCCGCATTATGTCAATAATTGACGCGTTCAAAGCAACTGCATTCAAAGACGAGGATCTGAGAAAGTCTATATTGATGGAACCGCCGTCTAAGGAAGAGTGTTCTGTGGGTGATCTTGACATCGGTAATGTGCTGTATGGCAAAAGGAAATTGTATCCTTTCATGTATGATAAAAATCACCTCCTTACTCACATGGCCATATTCGGCTCGTCCGGCTACGGAAAGACCAATCTCATCCAGCATATGACAACAACACTTGCAAAACAGGATGTACCGATAATTATTTTCGATTTCTCAAAGATGAACTACCGCGACATGATTGATCTTCCTGAACTAAAAGGGCGCATGAATGTCTACACAGTCGGAAGAGATGCAGCACCGTTCCAATTCAATCCCCTTACCCCGCCTCCAGGCATCAACATAACCCAATGGTCAAAAGAGTTCTCTGAAATATTTGACCATGCCTATTGGCTCATGGGCGGCGGCAAGCATGTAATCCTCAAAGCACTTGACGACATATACGACCAGTCAAGAAAGACCCCGAGACTCAAAGACCTCAGAAACTGGATATATTCATATGCCACATCCAAGATATCCAGCCGTGAAAGGAACTGGGTCGCAACAGCCGAGCGCCCCATAGAATCCCTAAACTATCGCGATACAGGAAAGATATTTGATACAGATAAAGGTATATTGCCTTCAACTTTTCTTGAGCCGGGAAGCATCACAGTGCTTGAGCTTGACTCTCTGTCGCCGAATGACAGGACATTCATTATTGAGATTATTTTGCAGTGGCTGCGTGACTGGCTTCTTTTGCAGGGCGCAAGAGAGGACCTGAAAGCAGTCATTGTGCTTGAGGAGGCGCACCATCTTGTGAACCGCGAGAAATCAAAGAATCTCGGGACAGAGACTGTGATTGACCTGATATTTCGCGAGATAAGAGAGCTTGGTGTCGGCATAATCTATACAGACCAGCACCCGTCTATGATAAGTTATCCTGCGCTTGGAAATACCAGCACTCATATTTATATGAATCTCGGGCTTGACTCAAAGCAGAATTCTGATATCCAGGATGCGAGCAATATGCTCGGAATCGATTATAAAGAGGACGGGCAATATATCAGAAAGATGCCGGTCGGGCATGGGTTTATGCTTTGCAGGCGCCTTGCATTCACAAGCCCTTTTCTTATCGAGTTCCCGCATGTGAAGGTCAAGAAGGGGCATGTTACTGACGAGATGCTTGTGAAATTGCTTGGTGATAAGGTATTAAAGACATCCAAAGACACTGAAAATACAGAAAAGACAGTTGAGACACAGGATGTTGTCTCACTTGATGAGCTTACTTCCCGCCAGTGGGATATAATAGAGATTCTTGGCTCTGCGAAGGGATGCAGCGCAGCGACAACCTATAAGGAGATCGGCTGTTCCGGGACTGTGTTCAAGGAGCAGGTGGAAAAACTTGTTGAGGACGGGCTTGTCGGCATGAAGGAGGGCAAGGTGCACCGCCAGAAGTCGCATTATTATTATCTTTTGGAGAAGGGAAGGAATGCGTTTGAGCGCAGGTTCAGGTCGCTTAAGCCGATAACAGAGACTATGAATGTGTATCCTTATATTGATTTTTTGAAGTCGCGGGGGTTTAAGGTTGTGGAGAAGATAAATGATTCTGTCTGCATGATTGAGAAGGAAAGCTCTAAGGTCGGGCTTTATTTTGAGAATACTACAGATTATGATAAGGTCTATGAAAATGTTAAGGTTGCTTCCGGGAGATGTTATGTGGTGTGTTCTTCTGATAATGTG
>DAOVYR010000116.1 GCA_030635525.1 Candidatus Nanohalarchaeota archaeon
ATGTATGAGAGTTCTATTGAATGGTTGCCTGTGGCCGCACTGTTCACAAGCCACTTTAATGTGGGCTGGGTGATGAGGCCTTTTGGAAGTGCAGGGAGTTCGACTTCGTCTGCATTAAGTATCAATATTTTTCCCTGTGAGTCTTTCAGTATGACCTGATTTCCTGAATGGCTGAGCAATGTCCCGGTTTTTGTCTCTTTGCTGACGCCATTGTTGATGCGGATTGTTATCTCTTTGTCAATGTACTTTTCGAATAGCTTGTCTTTGTTTACAAGGTCGTATTCATAGTTCTGTTCCAGGACTGTGCTTCCCGGGTGGGTGAGGTCTTTGAAGTGGACGCTTGTCGGGTCAATCCGGCTTGCGACTCCCTTGAAATAGACTATGTTGTGACCGGCATCCAGCTGTTCTGTCCTTACTTCTTTTATTACGCCGAGGTTTGAGTTGTATACTGTTACGTCAACTGATTCTGCTGAGCTTTTGAATGTCACTTCTTTTGGTGCTGCTGAGAATGCGGCGTAAGTGCCCACAAGCAGGAGCAATACGACGAGTGTTATTGCGCTTTTTGATATTCCCTTGAATCCGGACTTAATTGTTTTCTCTTTCATCCACATCACCTTCATTTATTGATTAAATAATTTGACAGTATTATTTTTACTGCAATTTACATGATATTACATGATTCTTACATTAATTTTAGACTTCAGAATATAAAAAGAATATTATTTTGTAAGGCAGAAACCGAAAGAAGCCTGAAATCTATTAATCACAACTTACACGCTATCTTAAAAGAAAGCGGGTCTATTTCTAATCCTTGCGCAACTGTCAGTTTCTCTGAACTACTCAATACAACCCTTGCGCTCTTCTTCTTACCCATGCCTTCTACATTTAGCGCAGGCTTATTAAATACAGGCATATTGCGCTCAATTATCTCCTGTGCGCGCGCATGAACCGCATCAACATCACAGATACCAATCATGTCCTCAATATAAATAACCTGCTCCCTGAAACGGTGGATCACATGGGCATCAATGTTCTCGATATACGGGATAGGGCCTTTTGCGCCAATGATTTTGCCCTCTTTATCAACTCCGTTCTTCCAGATAGACATTAGCGCCTGTCCTGCATAATGGCCGAAAGATTCCTTGCCGCAGATTATGATTGCCCGCACCTGCGGGTTGGCAACAAGATTTATTATGATCCTTTCTACACCAAGATTCTCTGTTTTATGTGAGCCCACAACAAATGCTTCATCAAAAAAGAATTCTTCAATTGGGCTTGTGAGTGCGTCAATGGCTATGCGACCCTTTTTGTTTATAATCTTATAGTCTCCGGAAATCATTTAAATCCATCACTATAGCTTTGAAATATCCACATCAATGTTAATCCGGCTCTGGGTGGCGCCGGATTCATCCTGGTATTTTGAGCCCTTTTTTTTACCATAAGGGACCTCAGCAGGAGATGTCATGTCCTGGAAAACAATCTGGCATATCCTCATGCCCGGGTACAGTTTCACTGGCAGTTTACCCACATTTGCAAGTTCCAAAGTAAGATGCCCGCAGAAACCAGGATCAACGTAGCCGGCTGTTGAGTGGACCATAAGACCAAGACGGCCAAGAGAAGACCTCCCTTCAAGCCTGCCGACGAGATTATCAGGTATCTGAATATATTCTTTAAGTGATGCAAGCACAAATTCTCCGGGGTGTAGTATAAATGGTTTTGTGGAAACATAAAGTCTCGTATATGTGCACTCTTCTACTTTTGTTTTCCCGTCATCCCATTTTTTTATTAGCTTGTCATGATAATCTGCAGGGTCAATCATTGAATGGTCCGACATCTTGAACATCCGAAACCTGTCACCTAAGCGCAGGTCAACTGAACTGGGACCTACCTGTGCATCAATATCAATGCCTTTTATTACAAGGTCCCCTTTTTTGAGGCGCTCTTTAATATCCCTGTCTGAAAGAACCATAAATATCAACGAACAATAATAAGATTACGACATTTAAATTTCTATCCGATGCGCCAGTCAGATGAATTTTTCTGTGAAGTGTGGATTTTTTGGGTGATTTAAATCCATATTTTGAGTTTTAAAACGCAAACGTTAGAAGTTATCTGCACGAGAAATGAGGAAAGGGGATGATTTAATAAATCTTACATTGCCCATCATCTGGATTACTGGAATTGTTGTTGGTGCTATAAGGATATTGCAAATGCCAGAGGACATCCTTTCTCAGTGAACTAAAAGGTGAACTTTTACGCTTAAAACCCGTTTTAGGTGTAATATCTGCTTGCCATCCTTTTATGTGTCTTATTGTATCATCTGGTACAGTATATCTATTTCCACCTGAATCAAATTTTAAATTTTCTCCACGGTATTGCGCAGGTCTAATCCATACACCAATACCATGCGGAATTTCATCTTCCAATTCTACTGGTTTGGGTTTGATGTTACTTAGTAAATCCAATGCTTCGCCCAGATTTGTTGGTTGTAGGTTAATTCCCGAATGTTCGTATATTTTATCATATACGCTCGAAAGTTTATCAGCCATTTCCTGTGACTTGGTGGTCGTTTCTGGATAAATAGCTATTGCTTTGCCTTTTTGCTGACCCATATTCAAAGTATTCCAATCAGATTCGCTCTTTACAATCTTATAAACAGTACTCATATCGTTTAGCAGACCTGCGAATATGGCACCCAATAGTCCTGCTTCTTTTGAATCTTCTGGTAGACTTACATGGAGTTTTATACCTACTTCACCACGTGAAAATGGGTTGTATCCCCCGGAATCATAGAATCCATTGACTTGCGTCCAATGTCCATTAGGGACTGTATCACATTGAATTTCAAGATATTTCGTAATGTCTTCTAATGTTACCTGATCCGTATCAGAACTAAAACTGTTACGGAATTTGTTTTGGATATTGTCTGTTGTTGGTAGATAATTAAAGTTACCTCTTTCTAATGCAAGATATGTCAATGCAGCTAAATCGATTTTTTCAAATCTCCCATCCGACGTTATTTCTGGTAATTCCATCATATAATTAATAATTGCTTCTGCGTCATTGACACTCATTTGATCCCCTCTAATCAAAAATAATACTACTATTTGGTGATTAATATATTTAAAGTTAACGATTATATCACTTCAAATACCCCATATTTAGTGTATAGTCCAAGATTCCAGAGATAATATGAGAATAATTTTGATAATATCTATTGCACTGCAAAAGCCACTATTAGATTAAAAAATCATGGAATTTAGGGGAGGGATTGGGCATTCCAAGCTTTTCTAATTGCAGGGTATGACAGGATATGCAATTAAAAAATAAACAATATAATCCCGACAATCATGAGAATAAGCCCAAGGATAATGCCTAAAAGACCGAAACCCTCGCCCTGTATCTCGCTGGCTCCCGGGAATTTGAAGGTAAGCCAGAATCCCGCAACAGCCATAGAAAGACCAAGCACTTTCATTTTTATAAGTTCAACAGGCATGGCAGCAAATATGACGAAGATTCCAAGAGCAACAAGAGCAAGACCTATAAAAAGCACAAGATACATCTTGTTCTCTTCAAGATCCCTGTCAAGGAAATATAAAAGATAAACCCCAAGAGCAATAAGTATCGCAGCTGCAATCGTTAGCGCTAACATAAATCACTATTTGCATTAGCACATATATATATCTTTGAAGCAGACTATGCCTCCAGGACACATATCAGATTCTCAGGTTCTCAATCTCTTTTTGTTTTGCAGATCCCACGCAAATACCACGTACCGCCCTCTTGCGGCCATACCGGACGATAACCATGTCTCCGATTGCGTCAGAATAGCGCGCAGTCAAGCTTGCAGCCATTTTAATCGCGTCCTTTGTCTTATTTCCTGTAAGGATTGTAACCGGACTGCCTATTTCCGGTACCTCAAAAATATAGTCTGTCTTGTTTTTCAGTTTAAGCAGCACTTTATTATCCTGCTCATTTGCACCCACAATTATTTTGTTTTCCCGGAACCTGAAATGCCTCCCGACCTTCAGCATCTCCAGATCCCCTGCAAACACTCTCTTCTTATGCAAGAGCAAATCCCTGACCTTGCGTGCAAACTCAGCGCAGGTCAAAAGGCACCCGCCACCCGGCGGCTGATAATTGCCTATCTCTAATTCTTCAGCAAGCTGCATCTGCACCTTTCGGGAGCGCCCGCATATCCCATGAAGACTTTCGCGCGCAATCCAGCCCTCTTTTTCCGCCTCTGTCTTCAAAAGATTCTTTCCTGAAAGCGGCCTCACAATCTTGCCCTTAAGCCCTGATGCATCCTCGATTAGCTTCATAGCGTGTGTTCGCTGACTCATCGGCCTTTGGCCGACAACTTCTCCTGTAATAATGAATTTAGCTCCTATCTGTTCTGCATATTTCCATGCTTTTTTCAGCATATATATCCTGCAGTCAATACACGGGTTCATACCGGAACCATGCCCGTGCCTGGGTTTTCGCACAATGCGCAGATACTCAGGACCGGCATCGACAATCTCAAGCGGCATACCAATCCTCTCAGCCGAAATAACCGCCTTATCCTTCCCGGCATCACTTCGCTCATAAAAAGGAGTATCAA
>DAOVYR010000043.1 GCA_030635525.1 Candidatus Nanohalarchaeota archaeon
GCATCTGTCCTGTTCATCCTTGAGAAATCAAATGCAAGCCAGTAATCGGGCTTGCGCAGATAAAGCTCTGTAAGCGCAGTATAGACTGTGATAACAATATCATCCTCCTGCAAATCAATAGATCCTAGTGCGCTTCTCATATCCGGCTGCGGCGTGTCCGGCTCAAGCCACACCTGCGAGCGCGGTGCAAAAATAAAATTATTCGACATGGCAAAGCCCATGACTGCAATCACCAAGACAACCTGCAGTCTCCTGTCACGAAACAGGGCAGGGATGTACAATAGGGCGGGTGCGGCAAAGATGAACAAAAATACGGTAAGATATAGCAAATACCTGTATGCCTGCAGATGCACAAAGAGGGCATGCAAAAAAAACGCGGCAATCCCGCCCAAAAGAAGCGCCCCGACATTCCGGTTCCCGTGAAGCAAAAACAAGCCTGCAACAGACAGGTAAAGAAAAACAAAATACTGCTCATGAAAAAAACCGAAATAATCACGGACATAATTCATCTTCATATCAAGATACATAAGATCTTTCACAATAGAGCGCCCAATGTACAAGACTGCCGGCAAAACCAGGAGCCATACCCCAAAATGAACCTTTACCCCCTGCACTTTGCTGAAATTCAACAAAAACGTAAAAAAATAGATGATCAAAAGCACCATCGCAAACTGATGCGTCATGACAGCAAGAACAGTAAACAAAGTAAGCCACAAGAGACTCCGCTCATCCGGTTTCTTAACGAACCTCTCAAGAAAATACAAAGACACAAAAAAAAGCAGCACAAACAGTGAATAATGCCGCGCCTGCCTCGACCACGCGATAAAATACTCTGAAAAAGCAACAAGACATGCAGGAACAAGCGCCATATAATCATTCATACCCCCGCGCACCCCGTGGTGTGCGGTGATATGCTCATCGCCAAAAAGCCTCCTTGAATAAAAAAACACAACAATGATAAGCAAAGTCCCGAAAATCACAGACGGGAACCTCATTGTCCACTCATCATACCCGAACCTCCCGAAAACAAACAAAACAGCTGAAAAGGGCAGATGCCTAAGGTACCTCGTACCTGAATCAAACATAGGGATCCCGTACTTCTCCATATTTATCGTGGAAAGCACACTATAGGACTCATCCATCCAGTAAGAATGATAGCCCAGGTCATATACCCGAAGGCCAAACCCACACACAACAATAATGGCGAGCAGCAGCATTACTTTCTTATCCTCATCCATGCAAGACATTTTGTGCGCCAACATTAAAAAGCCTAACCCCAACCTTTATAAGGTTTTGTCATTAATGTGTAGCACTGGGTGAATTAACAACTCATCAGGTGTAAATATGCCATATACAATCAAACCATATATAAGCCCCATAATCACATTCTCCATAATAGCGATACTACTGATATCAGGACCGGTGCAGGCAATGACTGTAAAAATAATGAGTCTTCCCGGGCAGGCTACCTTAGGCGATGAAATCAACTTCACACTCAAGATAGACATTGATTCAGGCGAGCGCATCCCCATAAAAGAAATCATGCTCAACATAGACTCAACAGAGTGCAGATACCATCTGAACGGCACACTCAACTCATCATCACCCGCGAACTGCAGTGCTTTCACACTAACACAGACACAAGACGCCCCATACACATACGGTCAAAGATACGGCTACGGCAGCAATAATCAACAAAACTACGGGTATGGCTATGGTTACGGCTATGGCTACGGATATGGTTATGGCTATAGCTACGGAGGCGCACCAACACGTATAACATACAACATCACATGGAACACAACAGGCTACGCAGCGGGTCAGCACACCATACAGGCATATGCAATCGCAAACAGCACACAAGAGTATCATATCTACGAAAGCGGACAAAAAACCATTACACTCACAAGTGGCGGACAGCAGGCAGGCAACACATTTTCCGGGAGCAGCCATTCATCAGGCGCAAAGACAGGCACAACAACCATCCAGATAAAAGAGACACCTAAGCTCGAGATAATATCAATAATCTTTCCACAGACCATGCAGCCAGACATACAGCATGTAATCACAATCACAATAAAAAACACAGGCAGTGAGACATATACAGTAGATGCAACAGTTGACCTCCTGGACCAAGCCATGACAGATGTACAAGATATCGGCGCAGGCGAAAAATCAACATACCTATATACAATAACGCCATCTATCGACAACCTCGGCACCCACACAGCAAAAATAACCATTGACTCTGGCGCAAAACACATCGAGCGCCACATCCAATTCACAGTAGAGGAGGAAACACAAGACAATGACAACCCGCAGACCATGGACGAACCGGTCATCACCTATGATGAAAAAACAGGTACCCTCACAGTAAAAGGATGCCTGCAAAAAGACATAGATAGCCCGCAGATCACAATCGACAACAAGATGAAAATAGACCTGGAAAAAGACACAGACAACTGCTTCTACATCAAAATGTCCACATCCGCACTAGACACAGGCACCCACACGGTAGCAATAACAGACAAAGAAAACAAGCTCTATGAACAATCATTCACAATCCCCGAGAAGACACAGAATCCACAAAACACCCCGACAGGCGCCGCATACCAGACATATTTCACATCACGAACAGCAACAATACTCATCCTCCTGGCATTGCTCGTAGCCCTTGTCATCTTTGCAAGAAAAAAAAACTCTATGCGCACTGCACCCTCCACCGGCACATCAAAAGCATTTTTTGAAGACCCTATCTTCCAAAGCCCCGGATCCGGTCTAGAGGACAGAACCACAGAAAAGCCTGATACTAAACGCCATGATCTTCACAGAGATGACACACCCACACCGCACAGTACGCCCTCACCCGGCACATCAAAAACCTTTTTTGAAGGCACCATATTCCAAAACCAGGGACATGGTTTAGAGAACAAAACCAAAGAAAACCCAGAAGACACAAACCCATCTAATCTTCACATAGATGACACCCCTATTCACCCGGTGCACAGTAAACCCTCTGGCGGCACATCAAAAACCTTTTTTGAAGGCACCATATTCCAAAACCAGAGACAGGATCCAGAGGACAGAACCACAGAAAACCCAGACGCAAAGCCCCATGATCTTCACAGGCACGACATACCTATTCACCCTGTGCACATCATGCCCTCACCGGACAAAAAAACGGATTCTAAACACACAGCCTTCAAACGCCCGGCACCAGATTTAGAGGACAGAACCACGGAAAAGCCAGGCGTAAAGCGCCATGATTCAGAATGAACTTTCATTTCTTCCCGAGCGGGTCTGCAAAAACAGAACAAATCTTATGCTGTCTTGCTATATTCCGGGAAATATTAAATGCTAAAGATTCCGCTATCCTCATTTGAGCGATACGACAAAATCGCATATATATCTACGGATTTTGGCTGTACTCTATTGAGTGCTGTGAATCCGACAAGTCGTATTCCCGCATATTCAACGAACTGAATATAGCGGCATGCGGAATCTTCGCATGTCAACAACTTTGGCGATATTTGTGGGCATGCAAAGCATCATGAAATATAGACTATGTTGGTTGATTTCAAGCTCTCTGATTGGGGAGTATCTTTGTGATGCAATCATAGATGCCACCGGTCTATTGACCGGCGGTTGTTGACAACCCTATATCCACCCGAAAAGGATTCCAAACCCAATAAACAGCATAAGCCCGGCAATAAACAGGTGAAGATTCTTAATATTCTTCTCCTTCCACCCGGACACATCCTCAACCTTCTTGAACCCGTAATGTATGACAAATGTAATCATTATAAGCGGCATAATGAATACAAAATCATATATCAAAAGCCATGGTACAGTCTCCACAAGCTCAAGTACTGAAAGCATCCCGCCTGCAATAAAATAAGGTCCCATCGTACACGGTATCAAAAACAGGGTGACAAAAGCCCCCATGAAAAACGCGCCCTTTGGAGAAGTAATGCTCGTCATAAGCTTCTTGACCCTCGGCCTCCACTTCATCGGCATCTCAGTCATAAACCCGCCTGGCTTATACCACAAGACCCCTTTAAGATGCAAAAGCCCAAGCACCACAGAGACCCATCCCAGAGTAGTATACAGAAACGGCCTTATATTTGTTATAGAATCCACCAGCTGAAAAAATCTTATGATAATCAATCCATAGAAAAAATACATGATATAAACAGCAGCAACAAAAGACAAGCCTGCCTTGAGAACCTGCCTCTTCTTATTTCCCGGGTCATACGTCGTAATCCCGACCAGCATCAATATAAATACAGCAAGCGCACATGGGTTGACAGTATCTGCAAGTGCAATCATAATCAGTGTAGACAATTTTAGATCCCGCTCAGGACTGCCCTGGTTCGCACCCACATCACTCCCGCTATCATTCACCACAATCACAGAATCATCAAACCCTTCGCCATTCCACTGAAATATCCATCCCTCAACCCGGACAGCATTATCAAAAGGGATATCTGCCCCTGAAATCGGCGCTGCCTCTGGCTTAATCACATCATATTGTGCACCCTGAAGAACAGAGAGCACATCATCAGACACAAGAAGGTCTTTCAAAAGCTTCGCATCCCCCCCACCGCCGGAAAACAGCAATATCTTCTCATCCTTCCATATCTTCGGCATACCGGGAAGAGCAGTAATATCCATATCTTCAAAAGTTACAGAAGAGCCATCAATCATCGGGCAGGGGTTGCCGTCAGCCTCAGAAATCATATCAGTAATGCCCTGTATAATAGGCCTGTCGCCGATGGTGTGCCTGTCTTTATCAAAAATTATCTGTGGTATCCCAAGTCCCTGTCCATATATATCATTATACTTCGTCATCAGCCGACTGTTCTGGGCATCGTGATATATTTCATACTCAACCACAACCAGCCTTGTCGACTTAGGCAATTTGTCCAGTACTGAGGGGTCAGTGCGCGCGCAGTGAGAACAGCCAATACCTGTAAAATATACAGCACATGTATCTTGGCTTTCCTGTGCAAAAACCGGAGCTGCCGGAAGCGCAGTTAACATACCTGCCGCAATCACGCACAACATAAAAAACCTAATTTCAATCTTCAACTTAACCACAACGATATTCATGCCTGAAACACCTTATAAGTATTTGTATCAAAAACTGAAATCACTCATATTTACGCAAAAAAAGCTCAGCCAGATCATCAGACAACCTAATCTCATTAGTCATCCCATTCTTCGTCTTCTCAACAATCCTCTTACTCTCAAACACCGCCAAGCACCGCGAAACCCTCACCCTTGAAAGACCCGTACTCCGGCAAAGTTCAGACTGCGTAATACGGCCGTTCGCATCAACCAGGCACTTCAAAATCTTTCTCTGTTCACTGTCAAGAAACTTATAGGTCGCACTTGCATCTTTCCTGATCTTGACAATCTTCTTCTCATACTTCTCAGAAATAAAATAATACGTCAGGCTCCCCACAAACATCCCAAAAAGAGACACAAGCACAAGAGACAAAGAAACCTCATTCCTAACCCTGCAATCAACATCACAAAGAACAGAATCATTCAGATACGTTATACCAAAAAAAAGCATAACAGCAAAACCTGTAACAATCCCGACAATCAGCCACAACTGGACAAACTTATTACTTCCAACCATACAATCATCAGACAATATGCACTCCAACATTTATGAATCTATAGCCCTCATACAGCACCCTCAGAGTCCTGAAATCCTCGTCAGGACATCCATAATCATTTATCCCTGAACACACCCTCATCCTCAAGTGCGCGAACGACCTTATCAAAAATTTCTTTGTACGCGGGGCTGAACTCAATCACAGGCACAAGATTGACAAGCGCATCCATGAAACACTTATCATACCCCAGCTTTGAAAGAACCCGGATGCCTTTCTTTTTTGCAAACTCCTCAATCTTTTGGGTATACTCCAAATTCAGGTCAAACTTATTGATGACTATCCCGTATGGGATATTAAAATGATTCACGACACTAAGCGCTCTTTTCAGATCACTGAAGCCGGATGGTGTCGGCTCACATACACCGATGACATAATCACTTCCTGCAACAGACGCAATCACAGGACATCCTATACCTGCTGCTGCATCAACGAGCATTATATCCGCATGCTTTGAGACATCCAAAGAAAGCTCTTTTACCCGTGATACGACCTTTCCTGAACCGGACTCGCCCATCTCAAGCTGGCCTGTAACAACCATAAAACCGTATTTTGTCTTCCCATAACCTATCCGGGCATTTGAGACATCATACATTTCAATTGCACTGGCGGGGCATATCATCTCACATACTGTGCACCCCTCGCATCCAAACTCCTTAAATACCGGTATTTTCTTTGCACCATCCCAGTCAATTGCATCAAAATAACACTCTGAAGCACACTTCCCGCATGATGTGCATCTGCTTAAATCAACGCGAGCCTTTTGGTTAGTTGAGATACTTTTCCACATCTCAAAATCATCTGTACCCATGCCAAAGACGAGCGCCAGGTTGGATGCGTCAACATCGCAATCTGCGCAAACAATTTTTCTCTTTTTGGAGAGCGCTATCGCAAGCGAGGCTGTGATACTGCTTTTTCCTACGCCGCCTTTCCCTGAAAGTATTGTTATCTGCTTCATGTTGACCCCTCGATCCATGCAGCAATTTTCTCAATGCTTTTATGCTTAACAGGAACCCCGTTTGAATAATCCATCATTATTTTCTTACTGTAAGGCACTTTCGCAAAAACAGGTTTGCTGTATTTTGAAATAACCTTATCAACAATCTCATCTCTCCCTTTCTCATACCTGTTGACTACAACCTCAAAATCGATATCCATCCGCGAAAGCAGCTTACATATCAACTCAAGATCATGCGCTCCAAGCGGAGTCGGCTCAGTGACACAAAGCGCAACATCGCAAACCCCGAGAGCAGCAATGACATCGCAATGCGTACCCGCAGCTGTATCAACAATAATATAATCATACTTCTTCTTATCATCTGCAATAATCTCACATGCTTTCGCAACTACGATTTCAGAAACAGGTTCGTTGATCTCAAGTTCGCATGACAGAAGATCAACCCCAAAGCCGCAGCCCGTGTATATTGCGCCGACTACCTTTTTGTCCCATGAGATGGCATCTACGGGGCATTCTATAGCGCATGCTCCGCATCCATTGCACTGCCTGGCCATAAACATGGGCGCATTTCCTGCCACACAGACAATCGCATTTGTACGGCATACTTTTGCGCACTTTCCGCACTTGTCGCATCTATCAAGGTCCCATTTCGCGACTCTCTGGTAAACCTCGCAAGCCTGCTTTCTTTCGATGCCTAAAAGCAGGTGATCATTCGGGCAGTCAGCATCCATATCGCAAAGAAGTACCTTTTTGCCTCTACCTGCAAGTTCAACTGCAACAGCAGTAGCGACAGTGGACTTACCTGTCCCGCCTTTCCCGCCTGTAACACCAATAATTTTCACAATATCACGTAATACTTTTTTTTATCCAACACTTTTAATCCCAGGACTTTCTTGCCTGCAAGCCTGTCAAGCACGATGGCTGCGTCACTTCCATCAAACCTCGAAATGATCTCATCTCTTGTGCACGGCCTTCTTAAAAGAAGTTCTGTTATCTCTGCACCCAATTGGTCTGGTGATATCTTTCTTCTGATATTCTTCTGTTCTTTCTCACTTTCCCTGAAATACCGGGCTTTGATCCCGCACTCTTTTGTAATCCTGTCTGCAATCTCTGAAAGCCTCTCTGAAGTAACGGGGCGCAGGCCGCCATCATCTGACGGGCGGGTGACAGTCCCAAGCAAGACCTCAATCGGTCTTGACTTATTTATGTCCCTGTAGACATCCAAAAGAGCGTTTAGTGTTTCATCATCTGCATTTGTCACACTCCCGCATGAAAA